>JAPLSP010000226.1 GCA_026398575.1 Candidatus Sumerlaeota bacterium
AGCCGCTCTCGGATCGAGCGGCCTACTGCGCATCGCCAGAGAGTTATGAAAAATCAGCGCATCCAGTTCTCATGGGTTCTGCCGTCGTTGCTGGCCGCCTTTTGCGCGCATGGTTCAAGCCAGGCGGCACAGGAAGCGGCCAGCGAGACGTTGACGTGGGGGCAATTGCCTTCGCTGCCGGACGCGCTGGGATTGGCGGGAGCGTTCGCGGGCGTGAGCGGCGGCGCGCTGATCGTGGCGGGAGGGGCTAACTTCCCGAACGGCTTTGTCTGGCAGGGCGGAAAGAAGGTGTGGCAGGATAAGGTGTACGCGCTCGACGATCCCAAAGGCGCGTGGAAGGTCGCCGGCAAGCTGTCGCGTCCGTTGGCTTATGGCGTCAGCGTGACAACAACCCAAGGCGTGATTTGCATCGGCGGAAGCGATGCCGAACGCCATTATACGGATGTGTTCCGATTGGAGTGGAAAGACGGAGCGCTCAAAACGCAACCGCTGCCATCCTTGCCGATTCCGCTGGCGAATGCGGCGGGAGCGCGCGCCGTAGATACGATCTATATCGCCGGCGGCGCAGATCAGCCGGGCGAACTGACCGCTCTGAATAAGCTCTTCGCGCTCGATCTGGCGGCGGCGCCGCTGCAATGGAAAGAACTGGAATCGTGTCCGGGCGCGCCGCGCCAGCTCGCCGCCGCCGCCGCGGTGGATGGCGCGTTCTTTCTCATAGGCGGCTTCACGCCACAAACCTCGGAGACAAAAACCGTCCGGCGATACTTGCTCGACGCATGGCGATATGATCCGCGCCAAGGCTGGAAGCGCATCGCCGACCTGCCGCATCCCGTCGTCGCAGCGCCGTCGCCCGCTCCTGCTCTCGGAGCGTCGCGTTTCCTCCTGATTAGCGGCGATGATGGTTCCAAGCTAGGCTTCCAGCCGATTGAGCAGCATCCCGGATTCTCCAACGAAATCCTTTCCTATGGCGCCATCACCGATACTTGGCGGGTCGCAGGCGCTGCGCCTGTCGCGCGCGCGACCGCGCCGGTGGTTGAGTGGCGCGGACAATTCCTGATCGTCAGCGGCGAAGTCCGGCCATGCGTCCGCTCGCCGCAGATATGGGCTTTTTCAGCGCCCACCCCCCAACCCGGCTCTAGCCAGCCAAATTAATTCGCGCTCGCTCGGCCTCGCGCAATTTTTTGCTGTTTTTCCTCAGCCCGCGTAGTAATCTGCATCGCAGCAACTTGATTGATGCTCGCGCATGGTAAGGAAAGCGGCGCATTGTTGTTGGACGGGATATATTAATGACAGGATATATTCAGGACAGGATATATTGAGGACAGGATAAATTTATCCTGTCTCTAATTCATCCTGTCTCTAATCCATCCTGTCTCTAATTCATCCTGTCTCTAATTCATCCTGTCTCTAATCCATCCTATCTCTAATCCATCCTGTTTCTAAAATCATCCAGACACCTCTATGAAAGAAGATATTCCTATGAAAAAACTGGAACTGACCGGACTCATCGCCGCTGCGCATACGCCGTTTGACGCCAAGGGCGAACTCAATCTCGCCGTCATAGAAAAACAGGCGGAGCATCTGGTGCGCAATGGCATCGGCGTTGTTTTTGTCGGCGGCAGCACGGGCGAATGCTCTTCGCTCTCGCTGGACGAGCGCCTGCGGCTGGCAGCGCGTTGGCTCGAAGTGGCGCGCGGCACAAAGATGCAGATCATCGTCCATGCCGGCTCGAACTGCCTCACCGACTCCCGCGCACTGGCCCGTCAAGCCGAAAGCCTTGGCGCCCTGGCCATCGCCGCCGTTGCTCCCTCCTATTTCAAACCCGCCAGCCTTGACGCGCTCATCGAATCAATGCGCGACATCGCCGCCGCCGCGCCGGAGACGCCGTTTTATTTTTATGACATTCCCGCAATGACGGGAGTCAACTTTCCCACTTATGAGTTCCTCGAACAGGCGCGCGACCGCATTCCGACGCTTGCGGGCGCCAAGTTCACCAGCCTTGACATGATGGGCTATCAGCTCTGCCTGCGCGCGGCCGGCGGCGCTTATAATATCCTGTGGGGCTATGACGAACACCTGCTCGCCGCGCTGGCGCTGGGCGCCAATGGAGCGGTTGGCAGCACCTATAACTTCGCCGCGCCGATCTACATCCGCCTGCTGCGGCATTTCGCAGAGGGCGATCTCGACGCGGCGCGCGAAGAGCAGTTCCGCTCCGTGCGCCTGATCCAGACGCTTGTCCGCTATGGCTTCATGGGCGCCGCCAAAGCAGTGATGAACATGCTCGGCGTGAACGTCGGCCCCGCGCGACTGCCGATCCTCAACCTAACGCCAGCGCAATCCACCCAATTGCGCCGCGATCTCGAAGAGATGGGATTTTTTGAATGGATACATTAAAGTTTTAGATTAAATATTCTCCGTATAATGCTTAGATCTTTTTGGATGTGGCTCCAGCCCACCTTATGGAATGCATATCATGCTTACTCAAAATAAATCCGCTTATGACCTGTCTGCCTGTAATTTAGCCTGCTTTAGCAGGCTCTTCTTTGCACCCGCCTTTAGGCGGGGTGAAGGCATGGGCTCTTTTTACAAGCGCGCTTTAGCGCGGCTTCTCGACATGCTTAAGCAGCAAATTCTCCGGTTTTCGTTTTTTGCTAAAGCGAGTCGAGAAGCCGCGCTGAAGCGCGCTGGTGTTCAGTGCTGCCTGCAAACGCTTTTGCAATTATATATATGTCAAGGAGAGTGAGATGAGAAAATGGAATTGCGTTATCCCTTTGACGCTGACGGTTGCGGCGATATTGACTTCGATGCTCCTGCGCGCCGCTGACGATCCCGCCGGCGCGACGTTTAAAAAAGCAACCGCTGCAACCGCTGCAACCGCTGCCGCCGCTGCCGCCGCTGCCGCCGCTGCGCCCGCTGTTGACCTGGGGCCGCGCGAAAAATTTCACCTTTATCTTTTGATCGGGCAATCCAACATGGCCGGGCGCGGGATCATCGAGGAGCAGGATAAGAAAATCCATCCGCGCATGTTCATGCTAGATCGCGAGGATCAATGGGTTCCGGCGAAGAATCCGCTCCACTTCGACAAGCCCGGCGTCGCTGGAGTCGGGTTGGGATTCACGTTCGGAACGATCATGGCCGACGCGGATCCGACGATCAAGGTGGGCCTCATTCCCAGCGCGTTCGGCGGCACTTCGATCCTGAGTTGGGAAAGGAACTCCGACCCGCTCAAGGGGCAATCCGTCAATCTTTATCAAAGCGCCGTCAAGCGCGCTCGAATCGCAATGAAAAGCGGAGTGTTGAAAGGAATCCTCTGGCACCAGGGCGAAGCGGACGGAAGAATGGGGGCGAAATACGCTGAAAAACTTGCGCAGCTCGTAAAGAACCTGCGCGAAGATTTGAATGCGCCGGATGCCCGTTTTGTCGCAGGGTTCTTGGGTGAGTGGAATAGCGACGCCGGCCATATGGCGGTCAATGAGGCGATCAAGTCGCTGCCCACACTTGTCCCCAACACGGGCTGGGTGGATTCCAAATTCCTGACCAACAAGCCCAACGACACGGCTCATTTCACCGCAGCGTCGCTTCGCGAATATGGCCGCCGTTACGCCATCGTATTCCAGGGCGGCCAGCCGGAATTGAAGAAGCCATAAAGATAGAAGATAATGTAAAATGAGAAATGAGAAATAAGAAATGAGAAATGATACTTGCGGGAAATTGATATCATAGATTGATTTTATCATTAATGGAGGAACATAATGAGCGCTTCACTTGTGGAAAAATCCTCGGCCCAATCGGGCGATGGTCAGGGCATTTCTCGCCGTGCGTTTGTGACGGGCGCGGGCGCGGCGGCGGCGGCGGCGGCGCTGGCGGGATGCGCCATTGTACCGCGCAATGTCGTGGCGGGCGCGCCAGCGGACGCAGGCCAAGCCGCGCCCAGCAAGCGGATCAACGTCGCCTGTATCGGCGTGGGCGCGCAGGGATTGCGGGTGATGCTGGCCTTCCTGAAGCAGCCCGATGTGCAGATAACAGCGGTCTGCGATGTGAACAAGCAGGCCAGCGACTATCCGCAGTGGGGCGCCAACGAGTTCCGCGAATCCGTGCGCAAGATGCTCGGCGCCGACTACTCCACCTGGGGCGAGTGGCTCAGCACCGACCACGAAGTCATCCTGACGCGCACGAAAAAAGTCACCGGCGGCGCCGCCGGACGCGAGCCTTGCCGACAGATTGTGGACGCCTACTACGCCAGCCTGAAGCGCTCGGGAAAATACAAGGGCTGCGCCGCCTATTCCGACTTCCGCGAATTGCTCGAAAAAGAGAAAGACCTGGATGCCGTCGTGATCGGGACGCCCGATCACTGGCACGCGCCGATCGCGATCGCGGCGATGAAGAAAGGCAAGCACGTCTACTGCCAGAAGCCGATGACGCGCTTGATCGCCGAGGCGCGCCACATGGCCGATGTCGCGCGCGAAACCAAAGTGGCGACGCAGGTGGCCATCGGCAACCAGGCCTCCGAGACGACGCGCCAGCTTTGCGAATGGATTTGGGACGGCGCCATCGGACCCGTACGGCAGGTCATCAACTGGTCGAGCCGCCCCTTCTGGCCGCAGGGACTGGAGCGCCCGAAGGAGGAAGAGCCTGTGCCGGAAGGATTGGATTGGGACCTGTGGCTCGGACCCGCGCCCGTTCGTCCTTACAATCACATCTATCTGCCCTTCAACTGGCGCGGGTGGTATGACTTCGGCTGCGGCGCGCTGGGCGACATGGGCTGCTATAGTTTCGACACGATTTTCCGCGTTCTGAAACTGGAGGCGCCGGTTAGCGCTGAAGCGTCGAGTTCCGAAATGTATCCCGAGACGTATCCCAAATCTTCGATCATCAACTTCAACTTCCCTGCGCGCGGAGACATGCCGCCGGTGAAGCTGACGTGGTACGACGGCGGCCTGAAGCCGGCGTGTCCCGAAGAACTGAGCGAGAAAGGCAAGCTCGCGGACGAAGGATTGATCTTCACCGGCGACAAGGGTTCGATCCTGTGCGGATTCCTTGGCGAAAGGCCGGCGCTGATTCCCGAATCGAAAATGAAGGACTACAAACAAGCGCCCAAAACGCTCCCGCGCTCGATCGGCCATGAACGCGAATGGCTCGAAGCCTGCAAAGGCGCCAAGGAAAAACCGGGCGCGAACTTCGAGTTTGAAAGCCTCGTAACGGAGACGATTCTCCTCGGCAACGTCGCCCTGCGCGCGAAAGAGCGCATCCTGTGGGACCGCGCGAACATGAAAGCAGCCAATACCAAAAGCGCCGAGCAATACATCCGCACGGAGTACCGCCAGGGATGGACGCTTTGAGATTCAGTCAGATTTTCAAATATCGCGAAATCTATTATATCCAAAAATCCAGAAAGGAGAAACACAATGCGCATGAAAATCGGAACAGCTCATAATCCTATCCCGAAATCCGTCCTAAGAGCGCTTTTAGGAGGAATTATCATGAGCGCGTTTTCCTTGCTGTCTATCTGGCCGCTACGCGCGCAACAGCCCAACCAGCCCGCGCCCGCTCGCTCCGCCGCGGAAGCAAACACGATCAAGCAAGTGCGCGGCGCGCTTTATCAAGTAAGCGGAGGCGTTGGGAATGCCTTCTTCTACGTTGCCCCCGAGGAAACGCTCGTGATTGACGCCAAGATGACTTCCGAGGCGGCCGGCCAGATGTTGGCGGAAATCAAGAAGATCACAGACAAGCCGGTGCGGCGCTTACTATTGACGCATAGCGATGGAGATCACGTCGGCGGGTTGGTCGCGTTTCCGCCAAACCTGACGATCATCTCCCAGGCGAATACGAAGCAGCTGATGGAGCAGGCCAACGCCACGGCGGCAGTGAAATTGCCGCTCCCGACTGAAACCTTCACCAAAGAGAAGACGCTCGCTCTGGGCGACAAGGAAATTCAACTGCTTTATTTCGGCCCTGCGCACACCAGCGGCGACGCCGTGATTTACTTCGCATCCGAAAAAGCGGCGGTCGTAGGCGATCTGCTTTTTTTCGGGCGCGATCCTCTGATTCATTTGCAGAAGCAGGGATCCTCTTTCGGCCTCGTGACAGTGCTGAAAGAAATTTTGAAGTTGGATGCAGACCTTTATTTGAGCGGTCACAGCGACGCGGTTGACAAAAAAGCCGTTGAAACGCTGCTGGCGCAGATCGAAGAAAAGCAAGCCAAGGTGAAGGCGCTGGTGCAGGAAGGCAAGTCACTCGACGATGTGAAAAAAGCATTCAACATGTCCGATCAACCCGCCGCCGCCGGCGCCCGCCGCTGGCCGAGTTTAGTGGAAATCATTTATCGCGAACTGACAGAGAAAAAATAGCGGGAAGCCGGAGCTTCAGAAGGGAGGGGTGCAATTAAGAATTCCGGTCAATTTTTTCACTGAAGGCCAGCACGCCACCACCGGGCCTTGCGCCGGTGAAGCGTTGATTTTGCTCTAGCAGCGCCCGCTTTTCTCTCACCGCCACCACTGGGACTTGTGCCAGTGGGGCTATTATTGTGCGCAAAATCGCTCTCTACCGGCGCAAAATCATCGCTCCACCGGCACATGGCCCGGCGGTGGCGGAGGATAAAATGGGAATACCTTTCTGGAGCAAAACCATCGCTCCATCGGCGCAAGGCCCAATGGTGGCGCAGGGCAATGGAATTCTAGATGGCGCCCCTCCCACCCTTGATAGGGCAAATAGGCTTGTTTCCGCGGGATATAAAGTGGGATAATGGCCTTCATCGAACTCAGGAGAGGCGGCAATGATTGCATCCATTAAAAAAACTCATGGCTTTACCTTGATCGAATTGCTGATCGTGATCGCGATCATCGCGATCCTGGCGCTGATCGCCATTCCGAACTTCCTCGAGGCGCAGACGCGTTCGAAGGTCGCGCGCGCGTGCGCCGATATGCGGACCATCGCGACGGCCGTGGAGGCTTATTGCGTTGACTACGCGACGTACCCGCCCGACGGCAACGGCCCTCCCTATACCGGTCTGATAGTGCTGACGTCGCCCGTCGGATACTGCACGAACGTCTTCAAAGACATCTTCAATAATTGCGTCCTTGACGGGCGCACGGGCAACCGTACCATCACCCCCGGCAATGTCGTTTTATGCTATGAGCTGGGAACAGGCAACCCCGGAGGCGCAAGTATTAGCTTTCCGGCCTCGGTCTGGGCGCTGGCTTCCTATGGCCCCGATCTGGACGACGACACGTACGACATCGGGTCCTTTCCATTTACCAAGTCGGCTTGTCCCTATGACCCAACCAACGGCACAATCAGCAGTGGCGATATCTATCGCCTTTCCTACAAGCATCCCAATTACGATTCCGATGCGAATCCGATCGCTTATTAAAGCGCATGATATGCCCTGACCTGCCCAGCGCGTCTCGCCTGTTTCTGCGGATAACGATCCTCGCGTGCGGTCTTATATTGAGCGGACCGGACGCCGCCGCGCAGGCGCAAACGAGCGCATCGGACGCCGCGGCTTCCAAGGTCGTTTCCCTGCGCGCAGCCATCGCCGACTTGCAAGCAACCTTCGGCGCCCGGTATCCGCACGCTCAGGAATATATCAACCAATTGGAAGCGTTGGAATCGGCCTTCAAAGCCGGCGACGCCCTCGCGGCGGACAAGTTCGAACAACTCAGGCAGAAGGCGCTGCTGGAAAATCCATTGCTGAGTTTTGGCCGGTTGCTGACCGTCAAGCGCGCCGTCAAACCGGGGCCTAAAAAGCGTCCCTTCCCGGAAAACAGCCGCAACTATGGCCACGCCCTCGGCATGCCCAGCAATCACGAATGCAACAGCTCGCTGCCGCGCGACGGCTACGACAATGAGATCGCCATTCTGTCGCCGATCCTTCCCGAAGGGCAATTGCGCACGCTCTATCGCCCCGATGGCGGCGGCTACGTGGGCGAAGTGGATTTGCACGCCGACGCCAGCCGGTTGCTCTTCACCCAGTCCGACAGTGTGAGTTGGAAAGTCTGGGAAATCCGCTCGGACGGCAGCGGTCTGCGGCAGGTATCGCAAATGCCCGATGACGTGGATTGCTTCGACGCGTGCTATCTGCCCAATGGAAAAATCATCTGCGGCTCTACCGCGTCATTTCAGGCCGTGCCTTGCTGGCACGGACAAAAATTCGTCAGCAATCTTTACCTCATGAATGCCGACGGCACGGGCGCGCGGCAGCTCTGCTTCGATCAGGATCACGACTTCCATCCCTCCGTTCTGCCCAATGGCCAGGTGCTCTATCACCGCTGGGACTACACGGGCATCAGCCACATCTATCTGCGCCAGCTGATGGTGATGAATCCTGACGGCTCCGGACAGCGCGCGATTTATGGGAGCAATTCGTGGTATCCGAACGCTCTCTACTTCCCGCGCGCGGTCGGCGGCGAATCCAGCCGGATCGTCTGCATCCTGTCGGGCTACCATGGCGTTCATCGCATGGGGCAGCTCGTCTCGCTCGATACGGCGCGCGGCTGGCAGGAGGCGGAGGGCATCACGCAACGCATTTCCGGACGCGGCGATCCAATCGTCCCCATCGTGCGCGACTCTCTCGTGGATCAGGATTGGCCGAAGTTCCTGCATCCCTATCCGCTCAGTGATAAATATTTCCTTGTCTCCGCGCGCCTGAATGACAACGCGAATTGGGGCATCTACCTGACGGATGTGTTCGATAATCTCACGCTCATCCGCGAAGAACCCGGCTGCGCGCTGCTCGAACCGGTTCCGCTGGCGCCGTCCGCCGCGCCTCCCGTCATCCCCGACCGCGTGGATTTGTCGCGGCAGGATGGCGCGGTGTATTTACATGATGTATATGCAGGGCCGGGACTCAAGGGCGTTCCGCGCGGCACGGTGAAAAGCCTGCGGGTGATCGCGTATCACTTCGGCTATCGCTCGATGGCCGGACCGGATAAAATCGGATACGGCGGTCCCTGGGAGGTCGTGCGCATCCTGGGCCTTACGCCGCTCGAAAGCGACGGCTCGGCGCACTTCCGCGTGCCGGCCAATACGCCCATCGCCGTGCAACCGCTTGACGCCGAAGGCAAAGCCGTCCAGCTCATGCGCAGCTGGTTCACCGCGATGCCCGGCGAGACGGTATCGTGCGTGGGATGCCACGAACGCCCGGCGGATGTCCCATCCACGCAACTCGCGCTGGCGGCGCGGCATGAGCCTCGCGATTTGACGCCCTGGCGCGGCCCGGCGCGAGGCTTTGACTTCGAGCGCGAAACGCAGCCCGTGTTGGATAGATACTGCGTATCGTGTCATGACGGAACGCGCGCCGGACGACCCGATTTGCGATCCGCGAAAATCGTCAAAGATTATCGCGGACGACGCGTGAGCCAGATGGAAATAGACAGGATGCCGCCGCAGATGCGGAAAGACACGCAGGGCTTCATCAAATACACGCCGGCTTATGACGCGCTGATTTCCTATATCCGCCGCGTGGGCATTGAAGACGACGTCAGCCTGCTCCTGCCCGGAGAATATCATGCGGACACCAGCCCGCTCGTGCAGATGCTGCGCAAGGGCCATCACGGCGTGGAGCTCGACGCCGAGGCATGGGACCGGATTGTGACGTGGATTGACTTGAACGGACCCTGCCACGGGACGTGGGGCGCAGTGTATCCCATTCCCGACGGCGCGGCGGAGCGGCGCCTGGCGCTGCGCAAGCAATGTGGCGGCCCTGCCGAAGACCCGGAGGCGATTCCGGAGATCAAAGCGCCTGCGGCGGATCCTGTCAAACTCAAACCACTACCGGAGATCAAAGCGCCTGCGGCGGCTCCCATCAAACCCAAGCCACTGCCGAAAGCCGGCTATGCGAACGCGGATGGATGGCCCTTCTTCGGAGCGGAGGCGCACAGGGCCCAGCTCCAGATGGACGAGCGCGAAAAATCCATCGCTCTCGGTGGCGGCGTAATGATGAAGCTTGTCCACATCCCTGCAGGGAAATTCGTCATGGGTGATCTCAGCATGGAACCGGACGAGCGCCCGCTGGCCCGCGTGACAATAGGCAAATCCTTCTGGATGGGCGTTTGCGAAGTCACCAACGAGCAATTCCGCTGCTTCGATCCGAGTCACGACTGCCGCTATTACGTCAAACGCCATGCGCATCCTGACGATCAGGGACTGCCGCTCAACGGCCCGCAGCAGCCCGCCGTGCGCGTATCATGGGAGCAGGCGATGGCCTTCTGCCACTGGCTCTCCGAGCGAGAAGGACTGCAAGTCACGCTCCCGACCGAAGCGCAATGGGAATGGGCATGCCGGGCCGGGAGCCCGAACCCACTTAGGGACTGTCCTATAATAACTGTTGCATCTCTGCCGCTCCCATGTTAGCCTTGGAGGCATGGATACTGAATTGATCGCACAACGCTTTAATTTTCTG
>JAPLSP010000123.1 GCA_026398575.1 Candidatus Sumerlaeota bacterium
GAATCGGTTTTGCCGGCGCCGGGGGGGTGAGTAATTTTTATCCCTCCGGTGAAAATTACTGATGGAACTGAAACGGCCCATTCGGATAAAATCCCGGAAGTAACAGAGCGAACAAGCGAGTCCGAGCGTTTGGGATGCGCCTCCTGCCAAAGTGCGCGGGCGGCTCAAAGCGCGCAGGGAGTTAATAAGAGGCAGCATGGAATTTCTATCCGTTGAAAAAAGCGCCCAAAGCGAATTCGAGAAACTCGAATTTGTTTATCGTCTGCTGGACTTGCTGCCGGCCGGAGTTGCTTTGATTTCCCCGGTGGGGCGAGTCGTGTTCTGGAACCGCGCGGCCGAGCAAATCACGGGATTCACGCTGATGGAAGTCGGCGGATCGGCCTGCCTGAGGGCCTTGCATAATCCCGAGAAGGGTTACGGCGCCGCGGCGCTCAGCCCGATGCATGGACGCCCCAAGCGGATTGAAATCGAGCGCAAAGACGGGCGAAAAGTCACGCTCGTGGCGCAATGGGCGCATCTGCCTTCGTCTTCCAACGATGATTACTGCATTTATGCTTTCGCCGACGTGACCGAGAACGTCATTGACGAAGACTCCGTGCAGATTGTCAATCAGCTGCTGTTCGAGGCGGCCCAGCGCATGCACAGCCAGGCCAACACCGACGGCCTCACCGGCCTGCTCAACCATCGCGCCTTCCACGAGCGGCTGCAGCAGGAAGTCAGCCGCATGCGCCGCCATGACCGGCCGCTCTCGGTGATCATGTGCGACGTGGACTTCTTCAAACGCGTCAACGACACCTACGGCCATCTCTTCGGCGACCGGGTGCTGATCGCCCTGAGCGAGACGGCCCGCGTCATCTGCCGTCATGAAGACGTTGTCGGGCGCTACGGAGGCGAAGAGTTTGTCGTCATCCTGCCCGATACGCCGCCCGAAGGCGCGATCATAACCGCCGAGCGTCTTCGCACCGCCGTTGAAAAACACGCCGTCCGCGATCGCGATATCGTGGCCAGCGTCACCATCAGCTGCGGCATCTCCTGTGCTTATCCCAAATCCGGAGAGGAGACCAACGAGGAGATTGAACGCCGTCTGGTGTCGCAAGCCGATGAGGCTCTCTATCAAGCCAAAGGCGCCGGCCGCAACCGCACCGTAGCGCATAAATCCGCGCGACTCGGATCAGAGCCGCCGCCCCCCCCCCGCCCCCCCCTCTAAAGCTCGCCTCAGTCCGTGCAGGTCCATGCCCGTCTGTGCCAGTCCGTGTGCGTCAGTGTAAGTCCGTGTCCCCCCGTTCTCAAAGACTCAGCTTTCTTCCCAATCCCTGCGCCTCATCGCTGTCCTCGCGGCGTTCCAGAATCACGATCGCGATCGCGTGTTCGCGCGAGTGGCTCAGGCTCACGTGAGCATGCGTGGCGCCCAGGCGGCGGCAGCGTTCCAGCGCGGCGCCCACGATGCTCAGTTCGGGTTTGCCTGCCGCGTCGTTGATGACGCCGCAGTCGCGCCAGCGCATACCGCCGGCCATGCCCAGCCCGACGGCTTTAAGAAACGCTTCCTTGGCCGCGAAACGGGCCGCGTAATGGATATGCGGCGTCGCGCGGGCGTCGCTGTAGGCGCGTTCCTCCTCCGTGAAAATCTTCCGGGCAAAGCGCCCTTCGAATTTCGCCAGCACGTTCTGCACCCGCTCATGCTCAACCAAATCCACGCCGATCCCGATAATCATTGGTTCTGGTTTCCTTTTCCCTTTGGCAACATTCGCTTGCTTTTGTCTCTGAAATGCGCGATATGGGCGCGCCTTTTTTTGACATGGCAGGCCGCGTCTGGCAATGCTTATTTTTTCGGAAAAGCGCCCTAAGCGAAGGTTGATGCGATGATCAACGTTTTGCGCCTGATCACCTGGCTGCCCGTTGGGGGCATCGAGCAGAAGCTCGTCGCGATCCTGCCGATGATTCAAGCCTCCGGCAAATATCGCGTTCGGATTTGCTGTCTGCGCGAGGCGGGGCCGCTGGCGCCCGAGCTGGAAAAAGCCGGCGTCCCCGTGACGGTGATTCCATTCCGGCGGCGGTGGGACCTGAAGGCGCTGGGCCGCCTGAAAGCGCTGATCGTCGAGCAGCGGATAGATGTCGTCCACTCGCACATGTACCGGAGCAACGTTCCCGGCACGGTGGCCGGGCGGCGCGCCGGCGCCGCGGTCGTTATCGCGCAAATCCACAACGTTGACACCTGGGATACCTGGCGCCAGCTGTGGATGGACCGGTTCCTGATGCGCTGGCGCGACGCCGTCGTCTGCGTTTCCGAGGCCGTGCGCCGCGATGTTTGCAGCCGCGTCTGGACGCCCGAAGACAAAGCGCGCGTCATCTATAACGGCGTGGACGTCGCCCGATTCTCTTCGCCCGACCCGCAGGCCCGGCCAAGGCTGCGCGCCGAATGGGGGCTTCCGGAAGGCGCCGTCGCCGGATTGATGCTTGCGCGGCTGCATCCTCAGAAGAATCCCCTGGGACTGCTCGAAGCCTTCGAGCGCGCGGCCGCCGCGGCGCCGATGCTGCGCCTCATCTATGCCGGCGACGGGCCGCAGCGCGATGAATTGGAGCGCGAAATCCGGCGGCGCGGCCTCGAGGCGCGCGCGCGGTTGATCGGGATGCGGATGGACGTTCCCGATGTTCTTTCCGCCAGCGATTTTTGCGTGCTGCCGTCGCTCAAAGAAGGCTTCAGCAATACGGTCCTCGAAGCGATGGCCGCGGGGCGTCCGATCCTTTGCTCGAACGTCGGCGGCAATGCCGAGGTCATCACCCACGGCCAAAGCGGCTATATCGTCAAGCCGGGCGATCTTGCGGATCTTGCGCGCGCCCTGGAGCGCTTTGGCGCGGACGCGGCGCTGCGGCAGGCGTTCGCCGCGGCGGGGCGCGAGCGAGTCCAGCGCTTCAGCCTGGACCGGATGGCGCGCGATACGATGGACTTGTATGAGGAACTCCTCCGCCGCAAGGGCCGCTGGAAAGAGGACTAACCCCCTGGGAGCGCGGGCGTCCCCGCCCGCAAGCACAGCGCATATTTGCAGCCTGTATCCATCTCCGCCCGCAAGCACAGCCCATTCTGACAGCCTGCATGCTTCCCTCTGGCGCCGGACGATAAAATGGCCCATGCGGGCGGGGACGCCCGCGCTCCTAGATGTGCACAAATCTGTGCACTTTTTGCTTGACCGGCGGCGCCAAAGCGCGGTAGTTTATGCACATTGAATCAAGGAGACTGCCGATGGGCAAATTCACCGAGGTGGAGTTGGACGTGATGCGCATCCTGTGGGAGCGCGGCGAACTCAAGCCGGCCGAGATCATCGCCGCCTTTCCGCGTCCCGTCAAAAACTCCGCGATGCGCTCGTTTCTGGCCGTGCTGACGCGCAAGGGCCACGTGGTCCGGCGGCGCAAGGGCAAGGCCTACTACTACAAGGCCTGCACGAAACCGGATTCGGCCCTCAACTTGCTGCTTCGCCGGACGATAGACGTCTTCTTCGGCGGTTCCACCGAGGCGCTGCTGTGCCGCCTGATCCGCGCTGAAAAGTATTCGGACAAGCAGCTCATGGAACTGAAACGCCTGGCCGACCGAAGGAACCCGCCCGGGAAAACTTCCGGAAAGCCCGATCCCTCAAAAAGCAGGAGGCAGAAGACATGAACCGCTTCCTCGATATCATCCAATGCTGGCCCGCCGGCCTGGCGCTCGCGCCCGCCGGGGTTCTTCTGATTGCCAAAGCCATACTGATCCTGGCGCTGGGCTGGCTGCTGCACGGAATCTTTTCCCGCGCCAATCCGCGCTGGCGCGTCCTGTTGTGGCGGATGGTGACGGTGGGTCTTGCCGCGTTGCCTCTGACGCTCTGGGTGAATTTGCCGATCCGGCTGCGTCCGTCCGTTCCGCGCGCGACGGCGGCTCTTTCGCTTGTCGCGGCGCCCTATCCTGCAACTCCCTCTTCCTCTGAGCCGATGGCGCCGCAGCCGATTCTGTCTTCTGGCGTTGGCCCGAACTCTTCCGCCGAGCCTGCTCAAAATGGAATCGCTCAATCCACATTCAATTCCACCGCATCAAAATCCAATTCCGCCGGGGCGCCCTCTGGCGCGGCATTCATCGCGCGAATGGGCTGGCTTTTGCCCGGCCTTGGTCTGGCGCTTTGGCTGGTGGTCGCTTTCCTCTTGCTCATGCGTTGGTTTGCGGGAATGGCCAGATTGCGGCTATTGATTGCTCGCCATTCGACCGCCGCTCCCGCTGAACTCAACGTACTGTCGGAGCGCGTGGCGGTTGGCCTGAAGTGCCGTAGCGCGAATGTGCGGCTCTCCGCCCGCGTCTCAACTCCGGTCATCAGCGGCATTTTGCGGCCGGTCTTGCTGCTGCCGCCGCGGATGGCGGAGGCCTCCTATCGCGGTGAATTGGCGGGCATCATCGCCCACGAACTCTCGCACGTCCGGTCGGGCGATCTCTTCTGGACGCATTGCATCGGCGTGATGAGCCGCCTGCTGTGGTTCCATCCGCTGGCCTGGCCCGTCCTGCGCGCGCACACCGCCGCCTGCGAAGAAGTCAGCGACGCTATATCGGCCGCCTACCTGGGCGATACCGGGTCCTATATCCGAACGCTGGCCCGCGTCGCGCTGGACATGGCGGCGCTCCACCCGCCGTCCGGCGCCATCGCCATGGCGCGCGTCCCCGAGGTCATGCGCCGCCTCGACCGTCTTCGCCGCCACGTCTTCGCCGATTCGCTTTCGCGCCGTTCGGCGGTCATTTTTCTTCTGCTGGGCGCCGCCGGCATGATTGCCCTGAGCGGTTGGCGGCTGGCTTACGCGCAGAAGCCGAATGACGTAGCCAAGCCGATCGAAACTGCCGATAGCTCAAAAAAATCCGGAAGGACCGCGCTTTTCAAGGTCGTGGATGCCGACGGCAGACTATTGCCTGGCGCAAATCTCACTATCCGCATGGACGATGCCTCCACCATCACGCAAAACGCGGAAGACGGCACGGCGCGATTCGCGATCCCGTCGCCATTACCCAAGTCTCTGCATTTCGAGGCAAAATTGCCTGGCTACGTAACGGAGCGAGGCAACTGGTGCTACTTTGAGAACGCAAATTGGAACCCAAGCGAATACATCCTGCGTATGGACAAACGAACAAGCATTGGCGGCACAGTGCGGAATGAGGCCGGCCAGCCGATCAAGGGCGCCAAGGTTTTCCTTGGGAGCTTTGGCGACATGCACCGGTTTGAGGAATTCACGAAAACGCTGGAGAACGGATCCTTTCAATTCGATCAAGCGCCTCAAAAAAAGTGTTTTCTGGCTGCGGGGGCGCCGGGCTGCGCGCCCGAGATCATCCCGGTCACGCTGCGCGAAAAGAATCCTCCCCTCTCGCTGCAGCTATCGCAAGGCCGCGTAATTCAGGGGAAGGTTGTGGATGAACGGGGACGCCCGATAAAAGAAACCGTGGTTTATCCTGCAACATGGCGGAACATATCAAGTCTTTTCCCAATCCTGCGCACAGACGCCGAAGGCCGTTTCCGTTGGGATGGGGCGCCGGATGACGCAGTCCTTTTCAGCATCGGGGACGGCAGCAGGATGGCCATTCTCTACTATCCGATGGTCGCCCGCGCCGAGGACTATCTGGTTACAGTGCGGCCGCGCCTGGCCGTATCAGGAAGAGTTGTGGATGACGAAACAGGCCAGGCGGTTCCCTCGTTCAAAGTATTTCCGGGTTTTGAGTGGGGGGACATGGCGGCTCCCAGCTGGATGGAAAATGAATTCGCCGAAGGAGCGAATGGCGAGTTTCGGATTTACCTGGATCGTCCATCTCTGGCTTATTGCATCCAGATCGAAGCCGGCGGCTATAAGACATCCACTTCGCCGGAATTCCTTTACAATGCGGATGGCGTGATTTGCAGCGCTAGACTGAAGAAGGACAAGGAGGCTAGTTTCTGGCTGGAAGACACCAAAGGGAAGATGCTGCCCGCCTTCAGCCAACCGCGTGCGCAATCTCCCCTGGGAGGCCGCATCGTCTATCCCTCCGGACAATCGCATAAGAACCTGCCGGTGTACCAGTGCTTCCCAAGAACAGATCTCATAATCCGCGATGGCGCCGCATCGGCTGGCGGTAGTTCAGTCGGCTATCTTTTTGCCCAAGAGGATGGGAGGCTGGACGTAAAGCCGCCTTTGCTGGACGCCTTCGAGCTAGTCTCTATAAGCGAATGGGGCTATGCGCATGCCAGAGGGCAGGCGTTTATTGAAAACCCGGAAATCCCGCTCAAGCCGTGGGGCAGAGTCGAGGGCGTGATGACCATCGCGGGCAAGGCCGCGGCAGGCTTGACGGTCAGAGCGGAATACCTCAAACCCTTTTGCGACGCGAGCAACGAGGACCGGCCCAAAGTCTGGTTCGATGAGCGGACCGAAACCAGTCAGGACGGGAGATTCGTCTTCGCCCATCTCATGGACGGTCCGGCGCGAATCAAGGTGTTGATACCTGCGAGCGGCACCGGACAACCGTCACGCGTGATCGAGCGGACGGTGGAAATCAAATCGGGCCAGACCGCGCGGGCGGACGTCAGCGAGTAAGGACAACAAGGACCACAAAGACTGCAAAGACCACCTCACGGCTGAAGCGCTTAACGGAGCGCTGCTCAAGCCCGATCTATTCAGGCCATATTTCTTCAAGGCTGATCAGCTAATAGCCAATCAGCTCATAGCCGATGAGATCGTAGCCGATCAGCTCGCAGCCGATCAGCTCATAGCTGATCCGCTCCTGGTCTTTGTTGTCCTTGAGGTCGTTGTGGTCCTTAAGGTCCTTGCCATCCTTGCAGTCCCCCGCCCATTTTTCCCACCCTGCAAGCCATCTATGCGCATTGACAGACAAGCCGGAGGTGGCTTAGTTTAGCGAAGGTGAATCGAATGTTGATTCGCGCCTAAAAGGTTGGGATTTTTTTATAAACGCGCAACAAAGGAGACGCCAATTTCATGAAAAAACATTTTGACATTCTTGTCCGTATGGAAATGCAGGAGGGAGCGGCGCTCATCACGCGCGCCGTCGGCCAGAGGTCCCTGGAGGCGGTCGCCGAGAAAATCGCGGAGCTGCAAGGAGACTTCCTGGAGGAAATGCGGCAAGGCTGGCAGCATGAAGTCTGGCATCTGCGCGCGTGGGCGCTGGCGCACGAGCGCAAGGATCAGTTCGAGCGGATCATCGAAGTGGCCCGGCAGGCGCGCGAAGCCTTCAAGGTCTTCGTCACACTCGGCATCGGCGGCTCGGACCTGGCGCAGCGGACCATTCACGACACGCTCAACGATCCCAGCCATAACATGTTGGTGGCCGATGGGCGGACGGATTTGGGGCCCGAAGTTTATTTCGCCGGCAACACCTTCGATCCGCGCCGCCTCGTCTCGCTGCTCGATATGCTGGAGCAGCGCGAACTCCTGACGCGGACGTGCTTCAACGTTGTCAGCAAGTCCGGAAAAACCGCCGAGACAATTTCAGCCATGCTGATGGCTCGCGACCGGCTCATCGAGGCGCACCGCGGCGAAGCGCGCCGGGCCCGGCGCAAAAACGATGCCGAAGCCTGGCGCCAAAACATCATCGCCACAACCGGTCCGGACGCCGAAGGCAGCGTCTTGCGCCGCATGCACGGCCAGTCGCCTTTCTTCGCCATCCTGCCCATCCCCGACGGCGTGGGGGGGCGCTTCTCGGTCGTCAGCCCGGTGGGATTGCTTTTCCTGGGCGTCACCGCGCAAAAGGAAACGCCCGCGCAGCGCGTCAAAGACGCCATCGAAGGGCTGCGCATCGGACACCTTATGTTCCAAGCCAAGCCTTCGAGCGGCCTGAACGCCGCCTTCGATCTGGCGGCGTGGCTGCACCTGGCCGAAACTCGCGCCCACCGCAACGCCATCGTTTTCTATAACTACTCCGACACGCCCTGCATCGGCGAATGGTTCCTCCAGCTCTATACCGAATCCGTCCAGGAGCGCAACGGCGGATTGAGTGTGACGGCGGTGACAGGACCTACGGGCAATCATTCGATCCTCAATGGCATTGTCGGCGGTCCGCGCGACCGCGTCGCCGTGGTGATCGCCTGGGATAAACTGGGCGCCTGGCAGCCAAAAAAAATCATCATCCCGACCCGGACCCAAATCGGAGGGGAACTCGAAGCGTTCGAAGGCATCCCGTTGGACGTGGCGCAGCAACTGTCCAGCGCCGGAACGGTGGCCGATTTCACCGAGAACGGCGTTCCCAATGTGGTTCTGCGCGTCGCGGAACGCAACACGCGCTCGCTCTTTTGCCTCCTGCGCGTCTTGATGGACACGGTCGCCGTCAAAGGCCGCATGCAAAATCTGAACCATGCCCCCGATCGCAAGGATTCAACCGGCGAACTCACCTATCTCCAGGACGGCGTCGAGGGATATAAAAAGAAAACCATCGCGCTGGCCAAGGCCTGGAAGAGCGGCCGGCGCAAACGCTAATATCGCAAACGAGAGATCAAGGCCTAAACTGAATTTCTCACCAGCGTTTGCCAATTCGAACAATTGTTCTTCCGCCCTTACAGGGCTTGAAAAAATAAGCTCTGGCGGTTCCCAGGGCGTTGCCCTGGGCTGTTCTCTTTTGGCCCTTTCAGGGCACGTGGCAATGGCCTTGATGAGAAATGCGGACTTAACAGGCGCTCCTATTTTTGTGATACGGTAGGAGACGTGAGAGCCGCTTTCTTTTTGGGCGCGACGGCTTTCGTTGATGTCGTGGTTTTAGCGGCGGATCCCGGAACCGCCGCAGCGCGGGCGGGCGTCTTTGACGCCGCAACGGGGGATACCGGCGCTCCTGGCGCCGCCGCCTTTTCCGGAACCGTAGCGGGAGTTTTTGCTGCGGCGCCCGGCGCCGCCGGCGCGGCCGATTTGGCGGGAGCGACAGCGGGAGTCTTTGCCGGCGCTACTGCCGCAGGCTTTTCCGACTTTTTCTCGGGAGCGGGCGGCGCAAGAGGCTTGGCTGTCTGCTTGGCCGGCGCCACGGCGGTCGTGGGACGATCCGCGCTCTTGACCGGCGCGGCTTTCTTTTCGCCGGCGGCAGGCTCTTCGGTTCGATCAATAAACAGCACGTCGGCCTGCAGGCCTTGCGGCGTATTGACCACCCAGGCGTTCATCACCTTCTCGCCCGCCTTCAGCTCGCTCAGCTTTCCCGGGATGCTGCCCAGGACGGCCAATTTCACGCTGAAGATAACGTCATAAGTTTTGCCTTCGGCGGTGATCGCCCAAGCGTCACCGTTCTTGGAAGCCGTGCCGCGCACTTGGCGCGCCGTGACATAGTCGTCTATGCCCGCTTTCGAATCATAAACCGCGATGGCGCGCGTCGCGATCGTGTTTTTTTCCTTGTCCACTTCTCCCGTGGCCAACATCGTCGCGCCGGCGTGAATCATGCCCGTATTGCCGGGGATCATAATATGGATGATCGAGTCCGGCGCCTTGACTTCGGCGGTTTCCGTGGCGGTCTTGATGGTCACGATGCCTTTGGCGGGATCCACCGCCAGGATTGTGCCGGTATAATTGCGTCCTCCCCAACGCGTCGGCGCCGCAGCCTTCTTTTCCGTCGCCGGCTTCTTTTCCGTCGCCGGCTTCTTTTCGGGCTCCGCTTTTGCCGCGGGCGCGGCTTTCTTTTCCTGCGCGGAGGCGCCCGCGCTTGCCAGCATCGCTGTCATCACCGCGATTGCCACCGGAATTCCCCACTGAACGCTCATTGCAGTTTCCCTTTCTCTGAGACCCAGCCAATAGATTAAAATTTGTGACGGTTTCGGGGCGCAACGCGTCGAACCGCAGTTCTAAGCTGCTCCAAACATCCGCGGCGCGTCAAATGGAAAAAAGCAGTGGAAAAACCGTCAAGCCTCATGCGGGATGGGGCGTTGAGCGGCGTTCCGCGCTTGTGTATTCGCTAACCAAGCGTTGAATGGGGGCTGATTGAGGATTGCGAATCAACTCGAGAATGGCGCTGGCGGCTTCCCGGCCGACTCTTTCCGCCGGCTCGAGCACGGACGAGATGCCGATCATGCGCAGGCGGGTGGCGCTGTTCTCATTCATGGTCATCAGCGCGATGTCGTCGGGGATACGGATCCCCATCAGATCCAGCGCATCCCAGGCGGCCAGCGCCGTCGGCCAGAGCGTGGCAAAGATCGCGTCCGGGCGCGGCTGCGTTTGAAGCATCTGATGCAGCGCCGGCCTGATCGGACTTTGCCTGTCGCAGATACAATACCAGTCTTGGCGCGCTTCCAATCCTGCCTCCGCCATTGCCTGGCGATAACCTTCATAGCGTCCTTGCGAAATCAGATCATCCTGATTCGCAAGACAGGCGATACGGCGCCGCCCCAACTCGATCAGACGCCGCGTGGCGCTATAAGCGGCCCGATGCGCGTCCCAACAGACATAGCTGCCGTCAGCCATGCCGGGCGCCGTATGCCCGACAAAAACCAGAGGGATGCCCCGGTTGCGAATGAATTGATAGTTCTCCGTCTGAACGATGGGATTGCAGATGATGCCTTCAACCTGCATCTCCATCAGCCTGCGAATATTGCGCTCTTCTAATTTAGGGTCGCGCAGGTGAGTCGCGATCAATGGGGCATAACCGCTCTGGGTGTCCAAGTACGATTGAATTCCAACCATTACATTGTGCGCCCATTCGGAATTCAAACTCGGGAAAAAGACGCCGATTAACCCTGTGCGTCTGCGCCCCATGCTGCGCGCCGCCGCATTGGGGATGTAGTTGAGTTCCTTCGCAATTCTTTCGATTCGGTCAATCGTGTCAACGGCGATGCCCCGTTCTCGCCCGCGTCCGTTGAGCACAAAACTGACTGTAGTTTGCGCTACGCCCGCATGTTGAGCAATTAAAGACATAGTGACATGTCTGGCGCCATCAAGCGATTTTGAGCGTTTCTTTGCCATGGAGAGCTTCCTTTGTTAGAAGTCTTTGATAGCGAATAATGATAATCCAAAAAATTGTTCAATCTTCTGAGACGCTTTTATACGCTTAAAGCGGAATAGTGTCAAGCCAAATTTTATGAATGGTAAAAAACTTTATTGATAAATTCTTTATTAGATGTTACAGAAACATTATTAGCTATCAGAAACTAATTCAGATTGCCAAACCGGAATAGTAAAAATACATGAAGTCAGACTAAAAGTGTTTAGCCTCTTACGCTGTAGGAATGTGAATTCGCCTCTCACTTGGAAATCTCAAATCTCAAATCTCTTTGATTACCCTAATCTTTCATCTTCTTATATGTGG
>JAPLSP010000306.1 GCA_026398575.1 Candidatus Sumerlaeota bacterium
ACGGCTTGCGAAGCGCGCGCAAGGCCGCCTTGGTAGCCTGCAATAAAGGGGCGGCCATCAGCCATGGGTTGGATGGAGGAGATATAGTTTTCGGTCAGATAGGATTTTTCGTCAAGATTGGGGATAGGCTTTCTACTCAAAGCGCTAACGATGCAAAAGCCGGCGCGGCGTGTGCCTACCCAAATTTTTCCTTCAGCGTCCTCAGCAAGGCAGGTGATGTAGTCCTCTGGCAGCAACCTATCCATGATGCTCTTGGGCGCTTCTTTCCATCCTTTCGGCGCGCCGCCATAGAGGCCTTTGATTTTTGCGGCGTAGTCTTTGCCTCGGCGGAAGGTGAAAGTTTTTCCTAAGTCTTCGCTCCACGCCATTCCGCAGGTGGTTGCCACCCAAATTACGCCATAGCTCGCGACGAGGATTTGATTGATGAGGTTGGAGGGAAGACCGTCGCCTTCGGCATCGAGCGGGAGCGAACAGGTTTTGTCTTTGCCGAAACGTTCGGGAGCGCGGACGTAGCGCCAGGATTTGTAGTCATCTTTTGCAGAGGCGATGGCAAGGCCGTGGCATTGTGTGCCAACGTAAAGATTGCCTTCCTTGTCAAACGCGAGGCTGGAGCATTGGTCTTCGGGCAGGCATTCGATGAGGCAGGCGGTTTGGCGCGCGGTCAGCGTCGCGGGATATTTATCGAGCGCCATGCATTCAGCGGCGCGGATGTAATAGAGCCAACGGCCCGGTTCGCAAGGCTCGGTTTTCGGTTTCCGGTTTTCAGTTTTCAGCGCGTCATTGCCTGAAGGAGAAGTCTTTTCTTTGTCGGCTCCACTCAAGCCGGAATCTGAAAACTGAGAACTGGAAACTGCGCTGTATCTTGCGATGCCTAGACTGCTAGCGATCCAGACGTCGCCACTTGTTGGACAGACGGCGATGTCGAAGATGCGTTCGCCGAGGGGGCCGTCGAGGCGGTCGTAGGTGCGCCAGGATTCGCCGTTATAGACGCTGACGCCGTGATTGAGGGTACCGACCCAGATGCGGCCGAGTTTGTCGCAGGCGATGGCGTAGGCGTTGTCGTCGCCAAGGGCGGTGTCGCCCGGTTCGCGCATGACGGCGCCCATTGTGCTTGGTTCGGCTTTGCCGCCGGTTTTCACGCGCGTGAATTGCGTCCATTCTTTTCCGGCGGCGGCTTCGGGATCGAATCGGAATACGCCTGTGTCTTCAGTCCCGACCCACACGCAGCCTTTGTTATCGCGCGTCATGCAGACGATGAACTTGCCAACCTTCTTATAAACTTCGCGAAGCTTGTCCTTCTCATCATCCTTTGCCTTCTTGGCAGCGGAGTCCTTTGATGTCGCTTTTGGAGTGGAGTCCTTCGATGTCGTCTTTGCGGTGGATGCGCTCTTGGATGTCTCCGAATCATCTTTTCTCGCTGCAGCTGGCGCTGATGCTTTAGGCTTGGTAGATTTATCAGCGGCTAAAGATGTATTGAGCGCTTCAATCCATAGCGCCACGACGATGGCGATGCAATAGCTGCAACTCAGGATATTTTTGCGACAAAGAAGCATCTGCATTTCCACTGAGGCGACTTGTTCGCTGCATATTTTTGTTAAATGTATACCCCCCCCCTAAATCATACGTCAAGAGGTATTTTTACAGTTTGTAAAATATAAAAATAAATTCGTGGATCGTGATTCGTGGATGGTGATTCGTAAATGCTGAATCACGGATCGAGATTAGAAGATGGATTTCAAATTTGAAAACGATAAATGATAGTGGTCGGATCAGCAAGATACCGCGCCCTATACGCCAGCTATGATTCACGAGTCACGATTCACGCTCCACAAATCACGAGCCACGAATTCAGCAGGAGGCGAGCAATATGCCTTGAGATGCCGCCGCCCGGCGCCGATGATTGCGCGTTGCAGAAAAGAAAACGGCCATCAGCCGAAACGCCAAGCTAACAGGTCGTCACAGTATTATGGAAAGCTCGAATCTCATAATGCAAAATGAAAAATGAAAAATGGGAAATGTAAAATGACAATCCATCCCGGCGCCGGCACTTCGCAGCCTCGCATCCTATGCCTGCCGCGCGCGATCTCATTTTCAATTTCTCATTTTACATTTTACATTGATAACAATGCCATAAGGTAGCCGAGGCCGCATCCCCAAAGATAAAGATTCCGGCGCATTCTATTTTTGCACGCAGCTCTAGGCGCAAAACTTTATGTCTGTTCTTTCGCGCACCCCTTCTCCCCTGATTGACAAACGCAACGCTTTGGTCTTCCTGGCGGCGCTGGCGCTGATGTGCGGAGGGGCGCTGGAAAACAAATACCTTCTGGCGCTCGGGGAAATTTACGCCGTGATCGTGGCGCTGGGATACTGGCGCTCCCGGGGCGCGTTCGACAGCCTTCGCGCCGAGCGCCTGCATTATCCCCGCACCTTCGAGCGATGCCATGTGGAAGTCCTCCTGCGCCTTGAGACCGCGCGCCGCGCCCCGATCCATCTGATGGAAGTGTTCGACTGTTTTCCGCCCGCGGCCGATGAATACGCCGTTCACCTCGTGCGCGTTCCCTTCAGCGCCGAAGGGCCCTATGAAATCCACTATGCCAAAACCTGCGTCCGCCGGCGCGGCCCCTATCAGATCGGACCCCTCCGGCTGCGGTGCAGCGATCCGATGGGACTGTTCCCCCAGATGACAACGCTGCCTTTGTTCACGCCGCTTCTGGTTTACCCGCAGGCGCAGCCGCTGCCGCAATTGGCGGTTCTGGGCGAGGGAACGCTGTTTCACGTCGGACAGCAAACGACGCGGCGCTCGGGCCAGAGCGAGGAATTCGTCGGGCTGCGCGATTATCGCCCCGGCGATCCGCCGCAGCGCGTGCATTGGCCTTCCAGCGCGCGGCATGGCCGGCTGATCGTCAAAGAGTTCCAGGAAACCGTCACCACGGACGTGGACATTTTTCTCGATCTGTCGCGTCTGTCCCACACGGGCATCGGGGATCAAACCAGCACCGAATGGATGATTCGGGCGGCCGCGTCGGTTGCGGCGCGCGCCATCGAGCTGTCGCATCTGGTCGAGCTGCGCGCCATCGGCAAGGCGATGGATCACGTCCCGCTGGCCGGCGGACAGCAGCAATTGATCACCATTCTGGATCGCCTGGCGGTCTGCCGCGCGGACGGGCAGGATTTTTTTCATGAAAAGATCGGCGCATGGACCGGCTTGCTGCGGCGGGGGGCGACGGCCATCTTCATTTGCGGCGCGGCCACGCTGGACCTGGAAACGGCGGAGAACCTGGTCCGGCTGCTGGCGCTTCAATCCATCCGCGTCGTCTGGATTCTGGTGGATGAGCGCCAATTCATCCGGCTGATGAAAGGGCAGGATATTCTGCTGGCCAAAGCTCCGCCGATGGAACTCATTCTCACGCGATTGCGCCTGGCCGGCAGCGAGGCCATCACGTTGACGGGAGGAGACGTCTCCTGTGAATTGGAAAATGAAAGCGGCACAGTTTATCCTTGATCTCTGCCCGATAAGATTGCTAGATTGTAATTGGCAGCAGCGAGTTATTATTGGTTTTTTTAGTGAATTTATGGTTATCAGCACCATCAATCATCCTGATGCGAAAGGCGCCACAATGATTGCACAAGGCCGGTTTCACAATGATGTCTCGCGCATGTGCGCAATCCCGCTCGGAAAGCGCATCGCGATCCTGCATGCGCTTCTGGCCTGTCTTCTCATGGCTGGAATAGCGATGGGGCAGGCTGCGCCCGGCAAGTATGCGTATATTTGCCAAGGCAAGAGCATCGAGCTCAGTCCCAGCGGCGCTCTTGTGGCCGTTGGCGAGTCGCCCGCGCTTTCGCCGCAGATGATTCAAAGCAGCAACCTGGCGCCTTATGCGCATCCCAACAACCCGTCGCTCAAGGCGCGCCGGATGACGGTTTACCAGCGCGCGGCGTCCAATCAGGGCGCCGCCCCGGCGAGCGCCCTGGCACTGGCTCAAACGCTGGGCGCCGAATATCAGCCGGTGTTCGAGCAGGGCATGTCGCTGCTCATCCCGGCGGACGAAGTGATCGTCGGTTTTCCGGGGCCGACGGCGGCGGGCGCGGCCGGCGCGATTCTGGCGCCGCGAAGGAACGAACTGGGCATCACCGCGCTGCGCCAAAGCCGCGCGACTTCCTGCATTGTGACGATCAATAATCCTTCCAACGGGCGCTGCTACGATGTGGCGCGCGCCCTGGCTCAAACGCCGGGCGTGGCCTTCGCCGAGCCCAATCACATCGTCATCTTCCTTGGGCTGAACGCCGATCCTCTCAAAGAGCAGCGCAAGTTCCTGACTTTCGCTGGCGACCTGCTTAAGGTGGGCCCGCCGCAGCCCGCGCCCCTCGCGGCGCAGCCCGCGCTGGCAAGCGCGCCGGTCTGGACAACGCTGGCCAGCTTGGATTGCGAATCCGCCACGCTTCCCACGGGCTGGACGTTGGGCGTGAGCACGGGCAAAACGGACGCCAAATGGGGACGGACAGCCCTGAAGAAGCACGGCGGCTCCTACTCATACTATTGCGCGCAGGATGGAACCGCCAGCGCTGCCGCGCCGGGCCCGGCCCCCACAAATATGACCACATTCCTGGACTCGCCGGAGATGAACCTGTCCGGATATGGCGAAGTGTATGTGGAGATTTGGTTCTATGCCAAGAATGAGATTAACGCCGCCGCCAATCCGATTTTCGTGGATTCCGGAAGTTGCGCCGTTTGGAATCTGGCCACAGCGGGCCTGATAGCGGGCCAATATCTGGGCGTGAGCTACACCGGCGATTGCACGGTGGACCCGACAACGGCCAACGGCTGGCGGAAACTCACGATCCGCATTCCGGACAACGGACGCGTCGCGCGCGCCGTGGTCGAAATCCAATGGTTTTCGAATGCCACAGCTCAAACCGAGGGATTGTATATAGATGACGTGCGCGTAGTGGGTACGGCCAACATTGACTCGGAACACGTCACCAACGATCCTTACGGCGGACGCAAGTGGGACATCAAAAACGTGGGGCAGATCGCCGGATACGGCAATGACAACAACGATCTGCACGCGCCGGAGGCCTGGGCGTTGACGCCGGTTTCATCCAGTGTGGTCGTGGCCGTGATTGATTGCGGCGTGGACCTTACGCACCCGGACCTGAACCTGGTCACCGGCTATAATCCCGATGGAGCGGTCGGCGGCGGTCCGCAGACGGCCGATGACAATCATGGCACCGCCTGCGCGGGCGAAGTGGGCGCCTTGGCCAACAACAACAAGGGCGCGATGGGTCTGGCGCCGGGCGTCAAGATCATGCCGATCTATAACGGCGATACCTACGCCAAAATCGCGACCACCCTTGATCTGGCCGTGCAACACGGCGCCAATATTCTCAGCAATTCCTGGGGATGGGTCGGCGCGCCCAGCACGGAGATCACCAACTCCGTCAGCGCCGCCCTGACGGCAAACAAGATCGTCTTATTCGCCGCGGGCAACGGCCCGGATCGTTCGCCATGGACTTATGAGGTGGCCTTCCCCGGCAGTCTGACCGGCTCGACCGATGTCATCTGCGTCGGCGCCTCGAGCCTGACGGATGAACACAAAAGCGCCTCGAGCAGCGACGGTATCTATAGCTGGGGCTCGAGCTACATCGGCGACGGCCCGGACGTCGTGGCGCCGGGGCCGTGGAGCTATACGACGGACCGCCAAGGCGCCGTGGGATATAGCGATGGAACCGTATTTGTGAATGCGGACTATACGGAGTCGTTTGGCGGCACCTCTTCGGCCACGCCCAAGACCGCCGGCATTGTCGCCCTTATGCTGTCCGTCAATCCCACGCTGACGCCGGCGCAGGTGAAGTCCCTGCTGCGCTCGAGCGCCGACGATATTGACGCGGCCGGCGTGGATGATAAGACCGGCGCCGGACGGGTCAATGCCCTGAAAGCCGTACAGGCGGCCCAAAGCGGAACCACCGCGCCCTGGATCCGGATCAGCCCCACGACGCTGCAATTCCCTTAGAATAGTTCCGAAGATACGCGCGGCATCAACCAAAGGAGGCAAGGAAAATGCCGGAAAAACACCGCACGCGCCATATCGCAATGCGCCCGTGCCTTATGACGCTGAGCCTGATTCTGATGGCCCAGATTTCTCACGCGCAGACCATAGTCAGCGCGCCGTTGAATCCCGAGTTCACCGCCTGGCAAAAACGGGTGGCCGCCGGAGGCGCCCCTGCCCTGACAACGGCGGAAGGCCGCGCCCTGGGCGAGATCCCTCACCCGATTGATTTCTCTCACCTGCAAAAATACCCGGCTTCCGTCCCATTGACGGCAGCCCCGCCGGCCTCCTACGATCTGCGCGCGCTCGGCCATGTCACCCCGGTGAAGGACCAGGGATCTTGTGGCTCGTGCTGGACTTTCGCGACGTTCGCATCCGTGGAGAGCTGGCTGCTCTGGCAAAAGACCGAGACGCATGACTTCTCCGAGAACCATTTGAAGAACTATTGCGGCTTCGATGGCGACGTGTGCGGCGGAGGCAATCCCTATAAGAGCATGGCCTATTTCGGACGCTGGTCCGGACCCGTGCGCGAAGCGGATGATCCCTATGATCCGGTCCACGGCCCGCCGTCGCCCGGAGGACCGCTTCAAAAGATGGTTCGCGGCGTCCTGACTTTCACCACTGCCGCCCAGTTTAAGGAGACGTTGATGACCTCCGGCGCATTATACGTGCGGATGCGCTGGGACGACACGGCCTATAATGCCGCCGAGAATACGTTTTATTACTCCGGGACGGATACCGCCACGAATCATGCCGTCGGGCTGGTTGGCTGGGACGACACCAAGATCGTCACAGGCGCTCCGGCCGCCGGCGCCTGGCTCATAAAAAATAGCTGGGGAACGGGTTGGGGCAATAATGGCTATTTTTGGATTTCATACAATGACGTGGCCGCCGTCAAGATAGCGTGGCTTTTTATGAATGCAGCGCCGCCTGCGAGCTATGTGCGCAACTATCAGTATGATCCCCTGGGCGACTGCAACTCGCTCGGCTACCAGAGCGGCGATCAAACCACGGCCTACATTGCCAATGTATTCATTACGTCGGCGCCCGAGTCGCTGGCTGCGGTCAGTTTTTGGGCGGAAGCCAATAACACCGCTTATGAAATTGCCGTCTATGGGACCTTCTCAGGCGGCCAATTTACCAATTTAAAAGCCCCCAAAGTCACCGGAACCGTTGCCTACGCAGGCTTTCATACTATTGATCTGCCGGCGCCCATCGTGTTCGCGCAAGGCGTTCCGATGTGCATCGTGGTCAAGGTCACCACGCCCGGCTACAACTATCCCATCCCCCTTGAGATGCCCGTTGCGAATTTCTCATCCCAAGCCACAGCGGCCGCCGGGCAGAGCTACATCAGCCACGATGGGACGGCCTACACGGACCTGACGACCGTTGCCGGTTTTGAGCAAGCCAATGTCTGCGTCAAAGGCTGGACATCTTCAGGCGCCACAGGATCGCCTCAAATTCGCATCGTTCCCACAACATTGCAGTTCCCTTGATATGAAATCAGACGAGAATCTGCGAAGTGAGCAATTGCGATGAATACAAGGATAGACGGGAAAATGCAGGACGCGCGGCTTAGGGCATGACATCAGAGAGGAGTTCGGCGAATGCGCTGGATCACTCATTTTAGTTGGATCTTCATCGGGACATTCTTGCTGCTGGCCGCCCTGACGCCGGGCGGCGCGCAGAATGCGCATCGGGCGCCTTTGGCGCCGCCCATTCTTTCGCCGAATGTGTCCGCGCCCATCGTCGGCGCCAATGCCACGCTCTTGACGGACACTTTTGAAGGCGCCTTCCCAGGAACGACTTGGACCGTGGATAATCATTTCTTTACCGGCTATACGGACGCGGGATGGGGGCAGGTGACCAACCGCTTCTCGCAAGGCGCCAAGGGCGTGTGGTGCGCCGCATCCGGCACGCAGGCGGGCACGCCCGGCAGCGGCTCTTATCCCGGGACGATGAACACAACCATGTACGCCGGGCCGTTCGATTTGACCAACTACACGTCGGCGGTTTTGGAAGCGGACGTCTGGTATCAAACGGAGCCGACCAATGACTATGGGGGATTTGGCGTGTCGGACGGCCTTCTGCTGAATGGCTATTCAACCTTCTCCGGCGACTCGCAGGGATGGAAGCGGTTTTCGCTCGATCTGACGAACGTGCCGGGCGTTGGAAATATTTTCGACATAGGCGTAGTGCCAGACCGAAGCGCCATCTATATCTACTTTGGTTTTATCAGCAACGGCGCCAGCAACAATTATGAAGGCGTCTATATGGATAATATGGCCTTCATCGCCCAAAGCGGCGGCGCGACTCCCACGCCGACGCCAACCGCGAATCCCACGCCGTCGCCAACTGTGAATCCCACTCCCAACCCCACTCCCAACCCCACGCCGACGCCGACGCAAGCGCCCAGTCCGACGCCAAATCCCACGCCAAATCCCACGCCAACGCCGACGCCGGCGCCCAGTCCGACGCCGCATCCTGGAATAAAAAAATCCTTCACAATATATAACGACGGCGGCGCCGAGCTTCAGGTGACGAATATCGCGAAGCAAAATGGCAGCGCATGGATCACCGTCTCCGCCCCTGCCGGATACCCGCTGCATATCGCCACGTCCGCCAGCGTCACAATTGACGTCTATGTTTCGACGGCGGGCTTGACCGGATATCATACGGATCGCCTGCTCGTTTATTCCAACGACACGGCCAACAGCCCTTATCCGAACGGCGTTAATATCAACTTCGGCACGCCGCCCTCGCCCACCCCGAATCCAACCGCGCATCCGACCGCGACGCCGCATGCCACTCCAAGCCCCACGCCTCATCCGACGCCCACGCCCAATGTCAAAACGTTCCGGATATACAATGACGGAGACGCGACTCTGCAAGTGACAGGGATAGCCAAGCAGAACAACAGCGCGTGGATCACCATCATCCCGCCTTCGGGCTATCCCATTTCGATTCCATCGTCCCAAAGCATTGTCGTTCAAGTCCAGGTGACGGCGCCCGCGGGCGGCCACGGCTCGGACCGCCTTCTGGTGTCTTCGAATGACGCCGCGCGCAGTCCTTATCCTGGCGGCGTGAATATCAATTACGGCTCTCAAGCCACGCCGACGCCCACACCGAATCCCTCGCCCACTCCGCATGCAACGGCGACGCCGCATCCCTCGCCCACGCCCAGCGCGCAGGAAAAGACCTTCACGATCTATAATGACGGCGACGCCACGCTCCAAATCACCGGCATTGCCAAACAGAACAATAGCGCGTGGATCACGATTATTCCTCCGTCCCAGTATCCGATCTCTGTTCCGTCATCGCAATCTGTCACCGTGCGGGTGCAGGTGACGCCGCCCGCGGGCGGCCACGGCGCGGATCGCCTCCTGGTGTCGTCGAATGACGCCGCGCGCAATCCTTATCCCGGCGGTGTTTATATCAATTATGGCTCGCAAGCCACGCCGACGCCGCATCCTTCGCCCACGCCGCACGCCACCGCGACGCCTCATGCCACCGCGACGCCGCACGCCTCGCCCACGCCGAGCGGGCAGGAAAAAACTTTCGTGATCTATAATGACGGCAACGCCACACTCCAGGTCACCGGCATCGTAAAACAGAACAACAGTTCCTGGATCACCGTCCTTCCGCCGTCAGCGTATCCGATCTCCGTCGCGCCGTCGCAAACTATCACCGTGCGGGTGATCGTGACGCCGCCCGCCGGCGGCCACGGCTCGGATCGCCTCCTGGTATCGTCGAATGACTCTGCGCGCAGCCCTTATCCCGGCGGCGTGCTAATTTATTACGGCTCGCAGGCGACGCCATCGCCCACGCGCCAGGCCAGCCCCACGCCGCATCCCACCCCCACGCCTCATGCCAGCCCGACGCCCAATCCCAACGCCGTGCCGCCCGTGATCGCTCCGATCGCGGACGCCTCGGTGACCGAGAACGCGGCTTATGCAGGTCCGGCGCCCCGGTTGACGCAGGGGACGGCGCCTATTGGCTGGACCCTCGTCAGCGGCCCAGCGGGCATGACCATTGACGGGACCGGGGTTGTCGCCTGGAACAATGCGACGGTGGCCGGCAGTCCTTTTACCCTCACCATTCGCGCCGCGAACTCGGCCGGCGCGGGCGAAGTCTCCTGGCGCCTGACGGTGCTGCCGGCAGCCCAGACGATCGCCCCACAGATCGCTCCGATCCCGGACCAGACTATTTTGAAGAGCGTTCCGTACGTTGGGCCGACGCCGGTGTTGACCAGCGGAACCCAGCCGGTTGTCTGGCGGCTGCTACGCGGTCCCGATGGCATGGTCATCAGCGAGCAAACCGGCGTCGTGTCATGGACGACGCCGAGCGTCGCCGCCAGCCCTAATGCCATTAGCATTCAGGCAAGCAACACCGCCGGCACGGCGGTCCAGACGTGGCAGCTGACCGTCGCGGACCTGGCGACCGCTCCCAAGATCAAGCAAATGACGGATGACATGATCGAAGAGGACGAGAATTATGCGTCCGCGCAGCCCGAGCTATCGCAAGGCACGGCGCCGATTGTCTGGTCGCTCGTTTCAGGGCCGCAGGGCATGACGATTGATCCGGCTACCGGCGTTGTCTATTGGACCTCGCCGACGGCCGCCGGCAGCCCCTATACGATTGTGATTGGCGCCTCCAACAGCGCCGGCGCCGGGCAGGCCCAGTGGCGCCTGAGCGTCATTCACTATGAAGATCCCAACAAATTCTACAACATCGCTTATCGGGTCAATGGCCGCAAGAAAGGCCTGGCCGGCAAAGACTATATTGCATCGGCGAAAGAGGGCATTCACATTATCGCGGCCAACGCCACGGAAAAAGACACGCTGCTCATCACCCTGAACAAGCAGAACCTCAAGAACTTCGATCCGCCCATCATCAAGCGGATCATCAAGTCGGACGGCGCGAACGGGTTTGCCCGCCTCGAGACTCATGCGCCCGTCAAGAACGTGGACACGGGCGACGGCGCCCTCAAGACCTTGATCGGCGCCAACGCTTATGTGCGCCAGTTGTCCACCGGCGCCGTTGGCTCGATCCGGATGACGTCGCGCCTGGCCGCGGCGGTCCACACGATGATTCTTGCCCATCCCAAGCAGGCGCCCGCCGGAAAGTCTTCGATCCGTCTGACCGGCGTGATGCTCGATAGTCTGATCGCGCCGACTCATCGCTTCACGCTCATCAGCCTGGTCTCCAAGACCGCGCGCGACGCGAACAAAAAGAACATCATCGCGCTCAGCGGCATCCTCCGGGCCCGGGACAATCCGGAATTCGATTTCGACGTGCTGGAAGCGGCTATCCTGAGCCTGCGCGGCGCCAGCGTTGACACCGACGCGATGCGCGGCGCGTTCGCTTCGATCTCCGGCCTTGGCCTGGCGCTCAAAGCCAGCAGCGGAACCACGCCGCTGGCGGCGGATCTGCGCGTGGAGAGACTCTGGTCTCTGCTCGACGGCGCCAATAAAGGCAGCGTGCGAATTTCCTCGAGCGGCGGCAATATAGACCTTGGCCACCTGAATGCTTCAGGCGAAATCAGCCTCCTGGCTTCGAAGAAGAAGAAACTGGGCGGCGCCAGCCTGGGCGGCTCGCTGCGCGCCGGCGCGGTGGCCTCCGGCATTGACGACAAAGAAGCGCGGCGCCGGGCGGATATTCTCTCGATCTTCGCCTCGGACGAGGTCATAGGCAGTTTCATAGCGGGCGCCTCGACGCCCGACGAGGATACCGGCGCCACCAGCGCGACCTATCAAGGCGCCGTCAAGGCGTTCCGAATGGATTCGAATGGCGCCAAGAAAGCCGATTATTGGATCTATATGAAGCAGAGCGATCGCTTCCCGGTCTTCAGCCCGGCGACGCTCAAAGATGAAACCCATATCATCATGAAATAATGGGAGAGAAAGAGAGAGGGAAATATGCGCGGGATAAATGGCCTGAAAGGGCTGCTGCATGCAAGCATTCTGTTGAGTTTGGCGCTCGCTCCCTGTGGAGCGCAAGAGGTCCGTTCTGCAGTCTCGCCGCTTGGAAAGAGCCCGCTGGCGATTCATCCGGGCGTATTGGGCGCTGATGCGACGCCCAAGCCGACCCCTGATCCCACGCTCGAACCGCATGCCAGCCCTGAACCGACGCCGACCTCCTCGCCGTCGCCCTGGCCGATGGTTCAGTTCGCGTCTGGAAACGTCTCGGGCTATGAAAATCAAACCCCTGCCGAAATCATGGTGATGCTCAACAAGCCTTTCGGCAAAACCGTGACGGTCAATTACGCGGCCACAAGCGGAAGCGCCGTCAATGGCGCGGATTATGTTTTGCCTCCGGGAACCGTGACCTTTGCTCCCGGCCAGATGTATCGGATGCTGAAAATCAACATCATTGACGATCACACCTCCGAACCTTACAAAACGATTGAGATCACGCTATCCGCGCCTTCGAATGCGATCCTGGGCGACAATAGCCGGATCGTTTATGGAATCCACGACGGCGCAGGCCCTATCTTGCCGCCCATCATAGACCGCGTCCCGAATGTGACGGTTCTGGCGGACGCGCCTTATATAGGCCCCTTGCCTTCTTTGGTCCAAGGCACGCAGCCGATAACCTGGACACTCGTCGCGGCCCCATCGGATATGACGATTGACCCGGAGACGGGCGTAACCGCGTGGGCTCATCCTGCGCTGGCCGTCAGTCCTTGCGCGATTACCCTCCGCGCCTCGAATGCCGCCGGTTCGAACGACGTGACGTGGCTGATTACCATATCTCCGGTGGCGATCGCCCCGGTGATTATTCCCATCTCCGACGCGTCCATCACAGCGGGCAATCCTTATACCGGTCCGGCGCCCCGCCTGACACAAGGGACGCTGCCCCTGGTTTGGTCGCTCATCTCAGCTCCGGACGGCATGACCATCAACGAGCAAACCGGCGTCGTTTTCTGGCCCTTGCCGACCAATTTTGGCAGCCCTTTCAGCGTCATGGCCAGCGCCGCCAACTCGGCCGGCGCGGATTCGGTTAGCTGGGATCTGGCGGTGCTTCTGGCCGGAAACGTCATTCCCCCGCAAATTGCCTCCATTGTGGATGAAACCATAATCGCAGACGTCAGCTATACCGGCCCATTGCCCATCCTGACCAGTGGCACCCAACCCGTTTCATGGTCCTTGATTGACGGACCTCCCGGCATGTTTATCAACGCGCAGACCGGCGTTGTCTCCTGGACCTCGCCCACGATCGAAGAAAGCCCCTGCGCCGTCACCATCCAGGCGACGAACGCCGCCGGCATGGATCAGCAAACCTGGGAATTGGAAGTGGTGGAGGCCGCCGACGCTCCCCTGATCAAGCAAATGCCGGACACGCTGGTGGAGGAAAACGAAGAATATGGTTCGGCGGACCCGGAGATGCTGCATGGGACGGACCCAATCGTCTGGACGCTGCTTCAAGGGCCGGAGGGCATGACGATAGACTCCGACACGGGCGCCGTCTATTGGAGCTCGCCCACGATTGCGAACAGTCCTTATTCGATCGTCATCCGCGCCACCAACCCGGAGGGATCGGCGCAGATGGGGTGGAAGCTGACGGTGCTTCATTTTGACGATCCGAAGGCGGCCTATGACATCGTTTACCGGATCAATGGAAAAACCAAAGGCGCCTTGAACCGGGATTATATTGCTTCAGCCGCAGACGGCATCGCCATCATCGCGGACAATGCCACGGAAAGGGACACCCTCTCCATCACACGGAAACTATCCAGCCGCGCTCTGCTCACGGGCCCGATGATCCGCTGTGTGGCCAAGACCGGCGGCGTGAACGGATTCGCCCGCCTCCGCACTGAGGCGCCGATCCGCGATCTGGACCTGGAGGACGGCCCTCTGGGATCGCTGATCGCCGTCAACGCATACATCAGCCGGATCAGCGCCGGCGCCATTGGGTCCGTGCGGATGGCCGCGCGCCAGAGCGCTCCCGCCCATACGACCATTCTGGCGGGGGGCGATCCTTTGTCGGAGAACTCCAAGCCGACGATTCAGCTGACGGGCGTCGTCCTCGATAATCTGGAAGCGCCGAACCATGCCTTTTCGTATATAAGCCTTTCGACGAAATCCTACCGCGTGGGCAAGCAGGTTTTCATCACCACCAGCGGCGTCAGCGGCATGCTGCGGTCCGCGGAAAATCCGGAGGTGGATTTCAACGTCCTCGAAGCGCAGACGCTGTCGCTGCGCGGCGCGTCGCTGGACACCGACGTCCTCAGCGGCGCCTTCGGGACGATTTCCGCCGTCGGACTGGCGGTCAAGATCGGCAAGGAAATTGTGCCGCTGCCGGCCAATATCCGCGCCGATAAACTCTGGTCGCTGCTTGATTCAAATGGCGCTGGCAGCCTCCGGCTCACCGCGGAAGGCGGCAATATCTCCATTGACCGCCTGAACGCCGCGGGAGAAATCCGGCGGATCTCATCCCGGAAAAAGCAATTGGGCGCAGCCAACTACGGCGGCAGCGTCACGATCGGCGTGGCGGCATCGGGATACAGCACGGCGGGAACTTCTCAAACGGCGGGCCAGGGCCAGGTGAATATTGTCTCGGTCTATGCCTCGAACCTTATCAAGGGCGTCTTCATCGCCGGCGCCCAGGAACCAGACTCGGTCACGGGTGAAACCAGCGCGACTTATACGGGGACCGTGAAATTCTTCACGATGGATCCGAAAGGCCCTCTCAAGGCTGAATACCAGCTGTATATGCAGAAATGCGCGCTCTATCCATCGTTCTTCCCCGCCTCTATCCGCGATCCCAAGCTTATCATCACCATGCCATGAATAAAGGGGCGAAAGCAATGCGCTCCTATCCGCATGAATCTACTCTTCCTGCATGAGAATTTGCGATAAATTTATGAGAATGTAGTTTTGAATATGAGTACTAAGCTGATCCCGGGAGCTGTGTTATGCCAAGGCGAAATGTTGCTGCAATTATCTTAACGGCAATGATCGCGCCGGCGCCTGTAATGATGGCGTTGGCGATGGGGATGATCGCGCTGGCGCCGGCGCCGACAGCGGCCGCCGATGTCAAAAAACTCTCCGTTGCGTTCCCCTGGCCAAGCCCGACGCCTCATTCTTCGCCAACCCCGACGCCCCATCCTTCGCCCACTCCCACGCCGCATCCTTCGCCGACTCCGGCGCCGCTGCGAACGCCGACTCCGACGCCATTGCCGTTGATTCAGTTTTACAGCGCCGACGCGTCCGGTTATGAAAATCAATCCCCCATCGCCATCGTTGCGAGGCTTTCAAGGCCTTCCGCGCAGGTCGTCACCGTCAATTATGAAGCCGCAGGGGGAACCGGCGTCAACGGTGTGGATTATGTTCTGGCCCCCGGCGTCCTGACGTTCGAACCCGGCCACACCTTCCGCATGATCGCGCTCGAGATCATCAACAATCCCGCCCTGCAAACCTACCGAGCGGTTGAGATCGCGCTATCATCGCCGGTAAACGCGGCTTTAGGCGATCGCTCCCGCTATCAATACGGCATCTTTGACGGCGAAGGGGCGCCAATCGCGCCGAGCATGGATCGCATCTATGATGAACGGGCCGTCGCCGGCGCTTTTTACGAAGGCCCTTTGCCTTTGCTGCCGCCGGGCGCCCAGCCGACCACCTTTGCGCTCGTCCGCGCCCCTGTCGGCATGGAGATAGATGAGCGGATGGGCGTGGTGACATGGGCCATTCCCACGCTGGCGGGCAGCCCGCATACCGTCTCCCTTCGCGCCTCCAACGCCGCCGGCGCCAGCGAGAAATCCTGGCAACTTGCCGTCGCCGCCGAGGCCGAGACTCCCTTCATTGTTCCCATCTCCGACGCATCGGTGAGCGAGGGCTTTTCCTATACCGGCCCCGCGCCGCGCCTGACTGAAGGCACGCAGCCGATAACGTGGTCCCTGGTCGAGGGACCTACGAGCATGACCATTGATGAAAGGACCGGCATCGTTTTCTGGCCCAACGCCACAACCTTCGAGAGTCCGTTCACCATCATCATCCGCGCCGAAAACCCGGCGGGAGAAGACAATGAGTCCTGGAGCCTGGACGTGGCGGCGGCGAACAAAACGATACCGCCCCAAATCGCCTCCATTCCGGATGAGAACATCGTCCAAGGCCGCCCTTACACCGGTCCGACGCCCATCCTCACGACGGGCACTCAGCCGATATTTTGGTCATTGATTGACGGCCCTCACGGCATGACCATTGACGCGCGAATGGGCGTGGTTTCCTGGACCTCCCCCTCCCTCGAGGAAAGCCCCAGCGCTATAACTATCCGGGCGGCCAACGGCGCCGGCAAGAGCGACGAAACTTGGATATTATCCATCGAGGAAACGGAAGGCGCTCCGCTGATCAAGCAAATGCCGGACGAAGTCATCGAAGACAACATGGAATACGAACCGGCCTTGCCCGAGCTGGAGGAGGGAACGGATCCCATTACCTGGTCGCTCGTTCAAGGGCCGAAAGGCATGACGATTGATTCGGAGACCGGATCCGTTTACTGGACCACGCCAACCGCCGCCAACAGCCCTTATGCGGTCGTCATCAAGGCCGAAAATCCTCTGGGATCGGCGCGGATACAATGGATCCTCACCGTCATCCATTATGGTTCCCCACTCGATGCGTACAATATCGTTTATCGAATCAATGGCAAAATCCGCGGCAGGCTGGATGAGGATTATACCGCGTCGGCGGACGACGGCATCGTTATCACCTCTCCCAAAGCCACCGAAAAAGACACGCTGAGCATCCAGCTCAATGCGGCCAATCGCAAGAATCCCAAGCCGCCCATGATCCGGAGCATCTCAAAGGCGGACGGCGCGGAGGGTTTCGCGCGCATCTGGACGCAGGCGCCCATTATGAATCTGAGCGCGGGAGACGGACCCATCCGGTCGCTGACGGCGGTGAACTCTTATGTTAATTATTTGCAGGCCGGCGTCATCGGATCGGTCCGGATGGCGGCGCGCCAGCGGGACCCGGCCCATACGACCATTGTCGCGGACGGCGAGCCGGCTTCGCCGCAGGCGCGGGCTTCGATCTCGCTGTCGGGCGTGATGCTCGACAGTCTGGAGGCTTCCAGCCACAATTTCACCGCCATTAATCTGGCGACGAAAGCCTATCGCGATTCGTCGGGACGCGCGTTCATCACGACGAGCGGAATCGGCGGCATCCTGCGCTCGCGGGACAATCCGGAAGTGGATTTCTACGTCCTGCAAATGACCTCGCTGAAGCTGCGCGGCGCGTCGCTGGACACGGACGTTATTGACGGCGTCTTCTCCTCGATCTCCGGCATCGGCATGACGATCAAACGGGGGACCGAGATCGTGCCGCTGCCGGCGAATATCCACGCGGGCCAGTTCTACTCCTATCTCAACGCCCGTGAAAAAGGCAGCGTCAGCATCACAGCCAACGGCGGCAACATCGCCATCAACAGCCTGAACGCCTACGGAGATGTCCGGACTCTGTCATCGAAGAAGAAAAAACTGGGCGGCATGATTGCGGGAGGCGAAGTCCGCATCGGCGTCACAGCCTCCGGCGCCGGCGTCAGCACGCAGACGTTCGAAGGCAAAAATCCGGTGAATATCAACTCGATCTTCGCCTCGGATTTGGTCCAAGGCGTCTTCTACGCCGGCGCCGAACAACCCGATTATGGCACCGGCGAAACCGCCCCGACCTATCTGGGAGCGGTGAAATCCCTGAAAATGGACCCCAAAGGCGCCTTGAAAGCCGACTACAAAATTCACATGAAAGAAAATGCCAAATATCCGGTCTTCTCTCCGCCATCCTTGCGCGATCCCAAGCGGATCATTATTAAGCCTTAGAGGTTGGATTAAGGCAAGGCGACTGCCCCCAAATAAAGGGACATATTTACTTCTTCCCTTTCGGAGCCGATGGAGGCGGGGATGATTTCGGAACCGATGGCTTTGGAGATGATTTTGGAGCCGGTGGAGGCGGGGATGATTTTGGAACCGATGGTTGTGGAGATGATTTTGAAACCGATGGAGGCGGGGATGATTTCGGACCCGACTGGGGTTGGGACCTTTTTGGCATATTTTGCATTTCTTGAATAAGAAATACTTGAAACCAGTCAAGTTTCTGGGGGTAGTAATCTTTCCCGTCACCCTTCTGGCTGTACGCTTGGCCTGCTACCTTGCCTTGGTTGATTTTGCCTTGAAGGATGCGTTCATTTTGCATTCCTTGCCTATTATATTCCCTATATGATTTCATAATCTCTTGATTGGTCTTGTCAAACTGTGACAGCCCAAAATGAGGCGCATAATTCGACCACGAAGAATGGTAGATTGCCCCAGAAGGTACCCCATCATCCCCGGCTTCTTGGCTTGCTTGGGCTTCTGCTTGCGCTACCGCTATGCGCTCCTGCTCTTCTTTTATCTGCTGGGAAAGAGCCGCAATAAGGTTCGAGTCCGCAGTATCCATATTCCTAACTTCGTTCTTCGTATCCTCTAGTTTAGTCGGATCCTTCAGCTCATCCTTGACCTTGTGTTGCGATTCTGCAAGCCAAGTACATGTAGGCGGATGCATCTGGTTATCGAAGGATTTAATGGTATCGTCTAATGCCGCTAGCATATCTGCAGAGTTATTTATTGTCTTTTTGATCAGTTCGATCGAGTGGTGATTCTCAAAAGTATCCTTAGCTTTC
>JAPLSP010000447.1 GCA_026398575.1 Candidatus Sumerlaeota bacterium
ATGACCGGCATCTACGTCACCTGCGTTTCGGGATTGATTGACATCTTCGGATGGGACCTGCTGCTCCATGCCGCCGGATTGGACCCGGAAGGTTTCGGCGCGATGACCAACCGCTACTGCTCATGGATTCAGCAATACTTCGATGCTCTCGCCGAGGCGCGGGTTCCTGTCGTTATGATCCACGACGATTTTGTCATCGCCAGTGGCGGCATCTTCAGCCCGGCCTGGTACCGGGCTTTTGTCTTCCCGAATTACAAGCGGCTTTTCGATCCGCTGATTCAAAGCGGTAAAAAAATCCTTTTCACTTCCGACGGCGCCTACACCGCCTATATTGACGATGTCGCTCGATGCGGAATTCATGGATTCATTCTGGAGCCGATGACGGATATGGGCGCCATCGCTGGAAAATTCGGACAGACGCATGTTTTTATCGGCAACGTTGACACACGCGCGCTCTTGAGCGGCCCCAAGTCAAAAATCCGCGCCGAAGTCGAGCGCTGCATCGCCATCGGCAGGAAATACCCGGGGTTTTTCCTGGCCGTAGGAAACCATATCCCTCCCAACACCCCGGTTGAAAATGCGCTGTATTACAATGAAATTTATCAACAGATAAGCCGCCGGTGAGATCGAGTCGCTTTCGGACAAAAGAGAAGCGAACGAATTCCAGCGATTTTTTTAAGAACTAGCTAAAGCTCTTATAGATGATTGCCGAATAGTGGAACAGGTGCACTATACGCCATGCTATTTGGCGCCAGCTTCTGTTTACGAGACAAACAAATAATGAGACTACCGCAGGCCACTCCCTTATGGTTCCCAGAGCGCGAATCCGTCATTTCTTTCTCCGACAGCAACGATTCGCCGGGGAATGAGCGCGTCAAACACATGCTAGGGATGCTGGCTCATAAAAGCATTCATGAGCCCGCGTCGCCAAGCTATCTCCATCGGCATCGCCGTATGGTTGCGCGCTATTTGCTGGACAAAATTACCCAGCGGGAATTGGCGCTTTATCGAAAAACTTCTGACAGCTTGGATCAAAGCGAATAAGTCATGGCCCTCAATACAATGCCCTCACCTCTCTTCACACAGGCCAAACCGCCCAATAAAGCGACGGCGGCTGACACGACGGGGCTTATCCAGATGATGGTCGTGGATGATGACATCACCATCCTGAGTTTGATCGAGGACGTGCTTAGCAACGACGCCGAGCTCCGCCTGGAGTTGCATCATGACAGCCAACGGGCGCTGGAGCGCATCCGCACGACGGAATTCGACGTGATGATCACCGACTTGAAGATGCCCAAAGTGGACGGATTGGCGCTGCTGCATGAATTGCGCCGCCTGGACCGCCCAACGCTGGTGGTCATCATCACCGGCTATGCAACGATGGAAAGCTGTCTGGAAGCGATGCACAACGGCGCCAACGACTACCTGACAAAGCCCTTCCGGCTGGATGAACTGATTCATACGGTTCACAGCTTGAAGGAGCAGGTGCGCATGAAGCGCTACGTGCGAAAAATCGAACAGCAGGTGGAGACGCTCAAAGGACAGATGAATACCGAACGGCGCCAAAACGATAGTGTGAGGCAACGCGCAGAACAGCTGGAGGAACAGAACACCCTGTTGCAGAACTTGCTCCGCAGAGCCGGCATCAATCCGCCGGGCGCGGCTCAGGTCGTCAAGCCCCTCACTGCCACTTATCCGCGTCTGGCCGAAAAACCCACCGAGCGCATTACCCGCGAGCTCGAACGCCTGGCGCAGCTGGAAGAGTCGGGCGTCATCACATCAGACGAAGCGCAGCGAGCCCGGCGCAAGATTCAAGAAACGGAGTTCTAGAACGATCGCCGATCCAAGGCGGTCGGACCGGATGATGTATTGCACATGGCAAGACGATTGGACATGCTTACGGCGCGCGCAATCCCACCCGCCGATATGTTGTCGCTCGACGGCGCCCGCCTTCTGGTCGTTGATGACAACGCATCGAGCCGTGAGACCATTCGCGACATCCTCGAAATACTGCGTTTCCAGGTGGACGTGGCCAGCCATGGAATCGCGGCGCTGGAAATGATTCGCGCCCGGCCTTATCAGGCGGTGTTGACGGACCTGATGATGCCCCGGATGTCCGGCCTGGAATTGCTGATAGCGATCAAGCAAACCAATCCGCTGCTGCCGGTGATCGTGGTCACGGCCTTCGGCTCGATCAGCAACGCGATCGAGGCCATGCGCCAGGGCGCGGCGGATTTCCTGACCAAGCCCTTCGAAGCCGCGCTGATGGAACACATCGTCAAGAAGGTGCTGCGCGAGCAACGCCTGGTTCAGCGCAACCAGCAGTTGCAGGCGGAGCTGAATCAAAAAGCCGTCATCGAGGCCTTGAACCGCCAGCTGGTGGGCAAAGTCGAGGAGCTGACGAAACTCAACGCCATCAACAACTTGATGAACTCCTCGCTCGGCAACCAATCGCTGCTCCAGGAAATCGTCGCCGTGGCCGCCGATATCACCAGCGCCGAAAAGGTCTCGCTCCTGCTGGTGGATCATGATCGGGGCGAACTGATCGTGCGGGCAGCCATCGGCCTGCCGCGCGAAGCCATGAAACGCACGCGCCAGAAAATCGGCGAGGGCATCGCGGGCAAAGTCGCGCAGGATAAGCGCGCCCTGCGCGCCGACCGGTTTGGCGCCGTGGAAGAGGGCGGCCCCGAAACCGACGGACGCGCCTATCGCTCCAAGCCCTTCCTCTCGGCCCCGATCATGGTCGGCGATGAAGTCTTCGGCGTCTTGAATCTGGCCGACAAGCATAACGGCGCCGAATTCACGCGCAAGGACGAAGAACTGATCGGCAATCTGGCCCAGAAAGCCGCCATCAAGCTCGAGAACAACGCCTTGTATGAAGGCCTTTACTCCAACCTGGTGGACACCATGTGCGCGCTCGTGACGACGCTCGAAGCGCGCGATCCCTATACGCACAGCCATTCGCGGCGCGTCACGGACTATTCGGTCGCCATCGCCCGCGGCATGGACCTGAGCGACGAAGACATCGCCGCCTTCAAATTCGCCGGCATCCTTCACGACATTGGGAAGATCGGCATCCAGGATCACATCCTGCACAAGCCCGGCCGGCTGGACGGCGGGGAATACAGCATAATCAAGAAGCATCCCACGATCGGCGATGCGATCGTCAAGCCGCTGGGGCTGGTGCCGATCGAGCATTCCCTGATCCGCAGCCATCATGAACGCTTTGATGGACGCGGCTATCCCGTCGGCCTTGCCGGCTAGCAGATTCCGCTAGTTGTCCGCATCCTGAGCGCCGCCGACGCCTT
>JAPLSP010000234.1 GCA_026398575.1 Candidatus Sumerlaeota bacterium
TGCCATAAGTGGCGAGGCTAGATATAATAGGTAAACAAACAAAATGTAATAGGCAAAGATAACAATAAATTTGCCAAAGGAGCGGGATGAGCAAGCCGAAAGTTGCAATTATAATGGGAAGCGATTCAGACCTGGAGACAATGAATGAGGCGGTAAAGGTGCTGCAGGAATACGGAGTGAATAGCGAAGTAAAGATATTATCCGCGCATCGTTCGCCGGATCGCCCAAGTCTCTGTCCCTAATCACACTACATCAGGAATCTCATATCCCTTCCGATACGTGTCCTTGAAAAGTTTGTTGGCTTCTTCGTTGTCAAACTTGCCGGCCTTGCCGTCGTAATTCAGAGCGGCGTTGCCGACGCGGTGGGCGATGTTGCCCATGTGGGCGGTGACGTTGCTGGCGTGGGCAATGGAGATATCCGCGTTGGGCTTTTTCCGGCTCTTCACGCAACCGAGGAAATTCCGGTAGTGCTCGAAGTCGCCAGCCTGGCCGAAAACTTTTTCCACGACCTGGCTGTCATTTTTCTCCACGACAAATCCGCCGCCGTGACGGCCCAGGATCATGAACTGGTCCTGGCCGTAAACTTCGATGCGGGTGGCGTTTTCCATCCAGTCTGAAACCAATGTCTTGCGGCGGATCGCATCGGTGCTTTTCACCATATACTTGGGATATTGGCTCAAATCGAACGTCATGACGAAAGAGCCGAAATCCCAGGCGATGTTGAGAACGTCGGGGACCTCAGCGTCGTCGCCCTTGTGGATGTATCGTCCGCCCAATGAGCGCACACTCTTGGGCACACCTGGATCGCCCATCAGCATCAGCGCAAGGTCTATCTGATGAATGCCGTCGTCCGTCATGTCGCCGCCGCAGTATTCCCAATAGTAGTGCCATCCGCTCCCGAAGAGTTTCTGATGATAAGGCCTCAACGGCGCGCGCCCCAGCCAGCGGTCCCAGTCAAACCCGTCCGGCTGTTTGCCCGGGTCGCCGAGTTTGAAGGGGTCGCCGTTCTTGAGGTTGTAGACCTTGACCAGGCCGATCTTCCCCAGTTTGCCGCTCTTAATGATCTCGCGCGCCTGGAGGTTGTATTCCGTCGAGCGGTTTTGCGTGCCCACCTGCACGATGCGGTTGTATTTGGCCGCCGCCTCGACCATCTTGCCGCTTTCCCAGATGCAGTGCGAATGCGGCTTTTCAACGTACACGTCCTTGCCGGCCTGGCACGCCTGGATCGTCAGCGGCGCATGCCAGTTGTCCGGCGTGGCCACGATCACGGCGTCAATGTCCTTGGCTTCGAGGACTTTGTGATAATCCTTCTCGAAGCGCGGCTTGGTCTTCTGAACCGGCGAGATGAATTCCCACATCTTGTTGAGCCGATCGTCACTCAGATCGCAGAGGCAGACGCAATTGGCCCCTGCGTCCTCGATCATGACGCGGAGCACAAACCGCCCGCGCCCGCCGCAGCCAATGAGCGCGATATTCACGCGCTCATTCGAGCCGGCGACATTCTGCGCCGAAATCGCCGTGGGAATCGCCCCCGCTCCAATCGCCCCAATCGCCGTCAACGCCCCCACCCCCACCGCCGCCCCCGCCGAAGCCCGCGCCGACTCCTTCAGAAACGCCCGCCGTGTGGTCCTATCGTCAGTCATTCTCATTCACCTTTCTGTATGGTTGTTGGTATGAGCACATAATCGCTAACCCAACTTTGACATATCGTGGTTGTAAGTCTAGTGATTTCAATGCCACTATACTCCGATTCGTCACTATTCGTCACTACCGGGCATGATCCAAATTCGTTTGGGCGCGATCATTGCTCCGGAGATTGCCAGTTGTTTGTAC
>JAPLSP010000148.1 GCA_026398575.1 Candidatus Sumerlaeota bacterium
GCCGCCCGACGGAGCGGGACGGCCTACCTTTCGGCGCCAGCTTTAATGGACAGGAAGAGTCATTCCTGGAGCTTGGCGCCTAGCGACAAACCGGGACACACCTGCGGCCGGCATGATAGATCAAATGCCCTTGACCCCGCTGATAAAATGAGAGAAAACTCTCTGAATTGTGAATTAACAATTATGCGGGAAGCGCCCGATTGAATCAATCACGCGCCATGCGCAAGTATCTTGCGTTGTACACATGCTCTCGCATGATTCATCCAACCAAACCAGCCAGGAGTTCTCATCATGCCCAAAATCAAAGCAGTTCGTCTCCCGGAAAGCAAAAAGGCCACGCCGCTGGCGCCCGCGATCGGCGTCTTCGCCGCGTGCGATCCGCGCATAGACAAAGCCTCGCGCGAACGCGCCCAGAACATCATCGGCATGACCGCCGACGTTCTGGCTGACGGCGTCAAACTGCCCGACGGCGAAGCGGTCAAGGTGATCTGGAGCCCCGTGCTGGTGGACGGCGAGGCGCAGGCGGACATCGTTGCGCGCCAATTCAAGGAGCAGGGCGTTTCAATCCTTGTCGCCGCGCTGGATACCTGGGCCTTTCCGCAACTCTCGCTCATTTCGCTCCTCCAGCAGTTCCCGAAAGATACGCCCATTAATCTGACGTGCGGCAACTCCGGCCCCAGACCCGGCGTCGTTTTTGCTCATGCCTGTTCGGGAGCGATTGCGCAATACGGGCGGATGGCGCACCTCAATGTCGGAACCTGGCCTGATGTTGGCTTGAATCCTGTCATGACGCCCGCTACGGCGACCGCTTTGATTGACTGGGCCGCCGCCGCCGTCACCGCGCAGGGATTGAAGGGACGGCGCGTCCTGATCCTCGGGCACGACTCGATGGGCATGGAAACCGCCCTAGCGCACGTGATCCCGGCGCGTAACGTCTATGGCCTCGAAATCACGCGCCTCGACATGAAGCTGCTGGCGGACATGCTCAACAAAAAAGCGTATTCCGAAGAAGAACTCGTCAAACTGCGCCGCTGGGTCAATATGAACGTCGGCAAGCGCCTTGAACTGCGCGACCAGGCCGATAGCGACCGCTTCAACCAGAGCCTTGCGATGTATCTGATCGTGCGCGATCTGATGGCGCAGGTCAATGCGGTCGGCGGCGGATTCATGAGCCAGCTCGAATGGGGCTCGGACCGCCGTGGCCTGCCGCTGCCCGTGGCCGATACGATGGAGTCGCTCTTCAATTCCACCTTCGACCACAACGGCGCGAAGACCCCGATCCCCTTCGCCACTGAAGCCGACGCGCAAGGCTTGTTAACGATGCTGTTCTTCACATGGCTGACCGGCGGCAATCCCCCGCTCTTCATGGACTTTCGCAAAGTCTGGGAAGCGTGGGAAATCCAGGCGCTCGCGAAAAAGTTGGAGATTGAAGCGGACCCCGAAGCGCTCTGGTTCAAGAAGGGCTTCGTGGATGGCGACAACTCCGGCTCGGCTTCCTTCAACTGGGCGGGCCTGCCGGGATGGGGTCCCAAGAAAATCATGGAACGCGTCCGCATGCCGCTGGCCGACGTGGGCTACTTCCCCGGCCTCGGCAACTCAGTTACGTTCACCACGCCCGGCGGCATCGAAGGCATCGCCGGACGCCTCGCCTATAGCGACGCCGCCAAAGCCTTTTCATTGGTATGGGACGAAGCCTGCACGGCGGACCTGCCGGAAAAACTCGCCGACGCCGTCGCGCACACCTCGAACTGGAGCTGGCCGCACACCTGGGTCGTGCCGAAATACGCCTCGATGGTCGAGTACAAGCAATACGCCCCCGCCAACCACTTCCACATGACCTGGGGCCTGAAGCCCGCGCGCCTGCAATACTGGATGGACCTGACCAACACCCTCTCAGCCACCCCCTGGGCCGCGCGTCCGGCGTTCATCGAATCCGTGGACCGCGCGCTGCCGCTATTATATATTATCAACGGCGGCGAGACGCAGGCTAAGTTGGCAAGGGCGAAGTAACGATGCAGGAATTCAGAGCCGGGGTGAGTGGCTATTTATCTCTTGCATAAATGATAGAGGCGTTATGAAATTGCCGCAGTTGGATTCAGCCGTTGTAGAGCGGGCCAAAATTGCGGAATATTTGCTTAATCCATACCATCGCTATGGAGCGAGCAAGTGCCGCTTTTTTATGGAATTTGGATTTCATGCCGAATTTTGGCAAGCCTTGGCTGACGCATTGATTGAGCATGCAGAGCGGCATGAGGTAAGCAAAGTGAAGGATACGCCATTTGGCCCGCGATTTGAGATTGAGACAGATTTGATTGCGCCCGATGGTCGTCGCCCTTGTATCAAAACAGTCTGGCAAATGGATCGCGGACAGACATTTCCTCGGTTGATTACAGCATATCCATTGGAGGCGGAAGATGATTAAAGAACATGATTGTGTTATTCTAACGCAAGACCTGCCTTCGGAAGGTTTAGTTTCCGGTGATATCGGAACTGTGGTTCATATCCACGACGCCGGCGCCGGCTATGAGGTTGAATTCATGACGCTGGCTGGCAAAACATTAACAGTAGCTACTTTATTCTCGTCTCAATTGCGCGCTATTGGGCGGAAAGATATCGCGCATGTAAGGGAATTGGCAGGCGTCTGAATAAGCCGGATATACATGGGAGAGTCGTAAGTGAAAGCCAACGCCCAACAGCTGAAAGAAATCATCCGCCGCATCGTCGAGGCGACGCGGCCGCGGCGTATTATTTTGTTCGGCTCGGTGGGGCGCGGGCAAATGACGAAGAACAGCGACATTGACCTCATGGTTGTAATGCCGACCGGCACGCACCGCCGGCATACCGCGCAATTTCTTTATGACCAACTTAGCGGGGTAGGCATTCCGGTGGATATTATGGTGGCGACCGAAGACGACTTGGAGCGCCATCGCGATACCTGCGGACTTGTTTACCGTGAGGCGTTGCGCGAAGGGGAAGTGATCTATGATGAAGAAATCAAAATCAGAAAAAAATGGAAGAAGGAGATAGCAAGGCGATGCAAACTCATTGAAGAAGGCAAAGCGAAATACATCGAAGGCAAAGAAGCTTTTCGTCGCCTTTATCGGGCTGTCCAAATATCAAGAAGTAATGTAGCAAAGGGAAATATATGACCTTCTAAGAATCTGCGCAGGGAAAGCCGCTTATGGCCAGTTATACAAATGATCAAATAATCGAGATGCTTAAGAACCTTGCGGCGAAGCTGGGCAAGAAAACGTTATCCCTGAGCGATGTCTCATCAATAATTTCAGGTTCTATGATTAAGCGCCGGTTTGCAAGTCTAGGGAAAGCTCTTGAAGCAGCCGGGTTAGAGAGAACACCCGTAGGCGCGAATCTAATGAGGGGGCAGATAATTTCAGATGATGAGCTCTTCAGAGCATTATATAGTACTGAGCTAAAAATTGGTCATGAACCGGGAGTTAATGAATGCTCTGCCAATTGCGAGTATTCCCAGAGCACATTCATGAGACGTTGGGGGAAATGGGGCGATGTTCTTGCTCATTACCGGAAGTGGAAGACGGAGAATAAGAATATGCTTTCTTCAATTGCCTCTCCTGATGATGAAAGCAAAGATGAGCACAGCGATGCATTGACCGCGCCGCAAGATATATCGCTAAACGAAGCAAGCGAAGCGCCTCGCATTCCAGTTGATATTCGCAAGAGGAAACCTCCAGAGCAGTTTTATGGGGAGCCGATTGAATTTCGCGGCTTAAGGCATGCGCCCATTAATGAACAGGGCGTTGTTTTTCTTTTTGGGATGGTGAGCAGAGAGCTTGGATTCAATATCGAATCGGTGCAGCAAGGTTTTCCTGATTGCGAAGGAAAATATCTCTATGATCCCAAGAAGACCCTTTGGGCCAAAGCGAGAATCGAATTTGAATTCAAATCCTCCAACTTCAAAGATCACTCCCATGATTCCACGCAATGCGATTTTATTGTCTGCTGGATTCATGACTGGCCGGAGTGTCCGATAGATGTCATTGAACTGAAAAAAGAAATTGCAAAGCTTCCGTCGCGCAGCTATTAGGCTACGGGGCGATGAAGGGGAAAACCATGGAACGCCAGGAAATACTCTCAATCCTGCGCAGCTATAAGGAGAGCCGCGCGAGCCAGATGGGGATACTTGCAATGGGCGTGTTTGGCTCGGTGGCGCGCGGGGATTTCCGTGAAGACAGCGACGTGGACATCTGCGTTAGCACCCAAACGCCGAATCCATTCATCTTGGTCCATATCAAGAACGATATCGAAAGACTCTTAGAGCGCCATGTTGACGTTGTACGGCTCCATGAGAAGATGAATTCATTCCTTCGGGAACGTATCAATAAGGAGGGCGTGTATGTATGATGTCGAGCTCGCCCGGGTCGTATTGAACCAGATTTCCGAGGCGTTGGATAGAATTAAGACGAGAATGGCGGCTGTTAAAAACGCCGAGTATTTCACAGGTTCATTGGAAGGACAGGAACGGTTGGATGGCATTTGCATGTTGTTCATTGCCATTGGCGAAGGATTGAAGAATCTCGACAAAATCACCGGCGGCGTCTTGTTCAGCCGCTATCCCGAAGTTGATTGGAGCGGATTCAAAGGCTTTCGCGATGTAATCGCGCATCAGTACTTCAAAATTGACGCAGAGCAGCTTTTCTGGATTTGTACTCAGGAACTGCCTCCAATGGATGAAGCAATCAAGGAGATGTTGAGGAATATTGCATAAGAGCAACGTTCGCTCAGGCCTAATGATCCGCAGCCTATCCTGTTCGACAGGGAATCTCCAAGAGATGAATTTCATGCGCTTTGGGAATTCGTGTATATGGCCCTGCGCCGCGCTTGTTTTCATTTTGTATGGCCGCGCCCTCCAATCCGCCGAGCCAATGATGCTGGAGAAGCTCGAAGGGCCGCCCACCGCCAAAGAAGTTCAGGCCTTCAAGGGCTTCATGCAGGAAGCGCAGCCGCCGGCGAACAATATCCGCAACGCGATGGTTTATGGCAGCGGCGGCGTGGGCGTGGAAGCGCTGGGGCGGATGTTCGAGCTGTGCGGCGACGTGGAGTTGCTCGACCGTATGATTGCCTTCACCGACCGCATGCTGTCCGGCCGCAACGATCCGACTACCGGAGTGATTGTCTGGACAGGCGGGCGCGAACTCGTCTGGCCGAACGCGGCGCCGGTAAATGGAAAGCCGGTTTATTCCGGCACGGAGAACGGCGACGTGGCCGGCCACATCGCATACACGGCCAAACTCATCCTTCAAAACCGGAAACTATGGGAGGCGAAAATTCCCGGAGGCGATTTGTTCGGGTTCGGCGCGACTTATCTTGAACGCGCCAAAACCTACGTCCGCGAGATGGATCGCACAACGGACGAATTCATCCTCAAGTGGATTGTCAAGCCGGATACGCTTCGCTATTACTTTCCCGACTCGCCGCTCTATGACGCTGTTACAAAGCCCGGCGCGGCAAACAGCCCTGTGCCCTGGAATCAGCAAATGATGCTCAACAATGGCTTCCAGCGGCTCGCCGAATGCCACGAGATTCTGGACGACGATGCCGCGCGCGTGAAGCGTTATGATGCGATCGTGAAGGCGTCGGTGGATTGGTTCTTCAGTTCGGTCAAGCGACTTGAAGTGAAAGGCCGCCCCTGTTATCAATGGACGTACGTCGCCGAGAACCCGATGCGGCACTACGAAGACACAGGTCACGGAAGCTATGATGTCATGGGCCTCGTGCGCGCCTACGCGAGCGGACGCTATGGCATCACCGCCGAAATGATGGCGCCATTGGCCAACACCGTTACCTGCATCCTGGCTCAGCCCGGCGGCAAGTTTGCAACGCGCGTGGACGGAACCGTTGGCGCGCGCGGCGCGGGCGGTTTGGGCGGCAACTGGATTGATCTATGCGAATTCGAACCCGGCCTTTTCCCCATCTTTGTCGAGATGAATCGCGGCCGTCTCAAATCAAGCCCCGGACTTGTCGCAAATCTGCTTTGGCAGCGGCGCCAGATAAGCGCCAAATCGAAAAAGGATTCCAAATGACTCGAAGAACAAGAACTCTTTGCGCCATGAAAATTTTGCACAATCTGCCGGAAGGCGTCTTCCCGAAATATTACTTTGGACAAGAGTGATCAATAACGAAGTTTTCCATGAATGCTACCATACGCCACCGCAAGTTAGTATTCCTCTGCTTCATCGTTCTTGTTGTTGCGATGACGAGCATGGCCGGCTCGCAAACCCTCGCCGGCGAACCGGCGGTTGGATTCTTGGTGGCCGACAAGTGGGACGTCGAATCGGACACGGCGGGCGAGTTGGCCAGGAAACTCGTCGCGGCCACGCCGGTCGAGATGACCGATGGGAAAGAGTTGTCGCTCGAAAGATTCGCCGCCATCTGGTACCATCAAGGCGATGCGACACAAGCCGCCAGCCCGGTTATGGTTGAGGCGCTCGGCGCCTACGTCGCGTCTGGTCACGGCTTGCTCTTGTCCGGCGCGGCAGTGACACTGGTCAACCGGCTGGGCGTTGACACACTGCAAACCAAGCCGGTCACTTTCGGAAACGACCGCGCGCAGGCGGGATTGATCCCGGTCGAGTCCGGGCATCCGGCGTTTCGCGGACTCGATCCCGAGCGCGGCGTGGTCTGGATGAGCAGCGCGATTTATCCGGCGTTCGCCGAGTTGCATTCGACCTGTGGCGTGGCGCTGGCGAACACTCCCGGCGGACCGGCGAATCCGCTGCTGGAATACCGGTTGGGCCGGGGCCGGATCATTGTTTGCGGTTGGCGGTTGTCGCCGCTGTATTTCCATGCGCCGCGCGGTTATCGGGACAACTTCGAGCGGCTGATCGCCAACCTGCTCGGCTACCTGCGCGTTCCCCAGCCGTGGGCGCCCGCGGCGCGTCCGTCGCCGGGCGTGCCGGCGGCCGAGTGGGAAGCGTTGGAGTTGGCCATTGCCGACCTGAGCGCCACGTTCAATGAGCGCTATCCTCGCGGGGCAGAATATCGTCAGCGGCTGGCTCAGTTGCGGCAGGCGCCAGCACAGGAGAAAATCGCCGGCGAGTTCCACCGGCTGCGCGACGAAGCCTTGCTGGCCAATCCGCTGTTGGAGTTTGACCGGCTGCTGCTCGTCAAGCGCGGCGCCGGCAAACTGGGGTTGCCGACGAACTACCAGAGCAACTCCAGCTTGGACCCCGCCGGCTATACCAACGAAATCGCCGTGCTTTCGCCGGTCCGTCCCGACGGCAAGCTGACCACGCTATACCGCCCCGAAGGCGGCCGGTTTGTCGGTGACGTGCGGTTGCATTTTGACGCCGGCCGGTTGCTGTTCTCGATGCCGGGAGCGAACAAACGTTGGCAGGTGTTCGAGATCAACGCGGATGGTTCCGGTCTGCGCGCGCTGCCGCTGATCAACGAGCCGGACGTGGACAATTACGACGCCTGCTACGCGCCGGGCGGCCGGATTATTTTCACGTCCACGGCGCCATTCACGGGCGTGCCGTGCGTGCGCGGCTCGGCGCATGTCGCCAATCTGTTTCTGCTGGAGGCCGGCGGCGCCATCCGGCAGCTCACCGTCGAACAGGATCATGACTGGAGCCCGACGGTGTTGCCCAATGGTCGCATCCTATATCTGCGCTGGGAATATACCGATCTGCCGCATGCGTTCTCGCGGATTCTTTTCCACATGAACCCGGACGGCACGGAGCAGATGGAATTCTACGGCAGCAATTCCTACTGGCCGGCCTCGATGTTCTACGCCAAGCCCCTGCCCGGTCAGCCCACCAAGTTCGTGGCGGTGGTGGGCGGGCATCATGAGTCGCCGCGAATGGGCGACCTGGTGATTTTCGATGTGGCCAAGGGCCGGTTCGAGGCCGATGGCGCGGTGCAGCGGATTCCCGGCCGCGGCCGCAAGGTCGAGCCGGCCATGCTCGACCTGCCCATTGCGCAGACCTGGCCGAAATTCCTGCACCCGTACCCGCTCAGCGATAAATATTTTCTCGTCTCGTGCCAGCCCGCGGCCGGCGCGCCGTGGGGAATTTATCTGGCCGACGTTTTCGATAACCTGACGCCGATCTGCGAGACGCCCGGCGACGCGTTGCTGGAGCCGATTCCGCTGCACAAAACCGAGTGCCCCCCGATGGTCGCCGACAAGGTGGACCTTAGCCGGCGCGACGCCGAGGTGTTCGTGACCGATGTCTATGTCGGTCCCGGGCTGAAAGGCGTGCCGCGCGGCGCAATCAAGTCACTGCGGCTAGTCAGTTATCATTTCGCCTACCAGGGCATGGGCGGCGAACCGGATGCGCCGGGTCTGGACGGACCGTGGGATGTGAAGCAAGTCCTCGGCACGGCGCCGGTTAACGAAGATGGCTCGGCGCGGTTCCGCGTGCCGGCCTACACGCCCATCGCCCTGCAGCCGCTCGACGCCGACGGCAAAGCCGTGCAACTGATGCGGAGTTGGTTCACAGCCATGCCGGGCGAAGTCGTTTCGTGCGTAGGCTGCCACGAACAGCAGAACAGCGCGCCGCCGTCGCGCCAAACCATCGCTGCCACACGACCGGCTGACCCCATCCGGCCCTGGTATGGGCCGCCGCGCGGATTCGATTTTCGCCGCGAAGTCCAACCGGCGTTGGACAAGTGGTGCGTCGGTTGCCACGCCGGGAAGCCGCGTCCGGATGGCAAGACGATTCCCGACCTGACCGATCGTCCGCCCGCGCCGATACTGGCCAACCAAAACGCCTACAACCTTGCCTCGCGATTCACGCCGTCGTATTACGCGCTGCGCCGCCTGGTGCGCACGCCGACCCGCGAAGGCGACATGCATTTGCTGCCACCGTGGGAGTTCCATGCCGACACGACGCGGTTGGCGCAGATGCTTCGCAAAGGCCACCATGGCGTTGCGCTCGACGCGGAGGCGTGGGATCGCCTCATCACGTGGATTGATCTGGGCGCGCCCGCGCACGGCACGTGGACTGACATCTGCGGCGCCGCGCGCGTGAAGCATCAGGCCGAGCGGCGGCGGGCAATGCGCCTGCGCTACACCGGCATGGATGACGATCCGGAAGCCATCGTCACATCGCGTTCGGCGCCGATTGTCCCGGTGATCCCCACCGAAAATCCGCCGTCATCCGTCGCCGTGCTGAGGCCGGTCGCGGCCATGAAGGCGCGCCCGCCAACGACGCAAACGATTCCGTTGAATGACGGCATCGCGCTGGAGCTGGTCCGCGTCCCGGCCGGCGAGTTCATCATGGGTCAGGCCGATGGCGCGGCGGATGAGCGTCCGCTGACCGTGGTGAATATCGCAAAAGATTTTTGGATGGGCAAATGCGAAATCACCAACGAGCAGTTTGCCTTGTTCGATCCAACGCACGACAGCCGCCTGGAGCACGGAGATTACATTCAGTTCAGCCCCGGAGAACGCGGCTGGTCGCTGGCGCGGCCCAGGCAACCGGTCGTGCGCGTTTCCTGGCGCGAGGCCACGGCCTTCTGCCGCTGGCTCTCGGCGAAGACCGGGCGCCTGTTCCGGTTGCCGGCCGAGGCAGAATGGGAATATGCCTGCCGGGCCGGGACGACTACACCGCTCTGGTATGGCACGCTCGACAGTGATTTCTCACGATGCGCCAACGTCTCCGACCATACGCATCAGGCGATTGATCCATTCGGCTGGTCCGGACGGACGGAGGTGATTCCGCCGTGGCGCCCGGCTGACACGCGCTTCAACGATCACTCGCGCGTCTCGGCGCCCGTGGGCTGCTACGGCGCCAATCCCTGGGGCCTGCATGACATGCACGGCAACGTTGCCGAGTGGACCGGTTCGGCATACCGGCCATATCCTTACGACGCCAACGACGGGCGCAATCGTCCCGCGGCAGCAGACCGCATCGTGGTTCGTGGCGGCTCGTGGTACGATCGCCCCGACCGTTGCCGCTCCGCCTTCCGGCAGAGCTATCTGCCCGATCAAGGCATCTACGACGTCGGCCTTCGTGTGGTCTGCGAGGCGCCGGACCGGGAATAGATTCACGGCAAAGGGGCAAAGGATGCGAAAGGGATCACATCTGGAAGGGGTACAATCCAGAATTCCGATTCCGGTCAAATTTCCCACTGATTGTCGGCACGCCACCACCGGGCCTTGTGCCGGTGGAGCGGTGATTTTGCTCTAGCAGCGAATGCTTTTTCACCACCGCCACCACTGGGCCTTGTGCCAGTGGAGCGATGA
>JAPLSP010000454.1 GCA_026398575.1 Candidatus Sumerlaeota bacterium
CTTGTCCGTTGCCGGGAGGATTATTCGCTGGATTTTTCCACGGTTGATCTTAGCTCGTCGGCCACGGCCGAGAGTGCTTATATGACCCGGCTCAATGCCATGGATCGCTTGATTGTCTATTCCCGGTTCTACCAGGAAGGCGGGCAAAAATTCGTCAGTATTGAAGGTCACGTCAAGGAATCCGGGCAATATGCTTTGAGCCGGCGGATGACCCTGTATGACTTGATTTTCATGGCAGGAGGATTCAGCGATAAAGATTTTCTGGAGCAAACCTATTTGGAGCGCGGGGACCTGATCCGGCAAGAAGCAGGCCATGAAGTCATTATTCCCTTCCATCTGGGCCAAGTTTTGGGAAACGATTCCAAGGAAAACCATCCGCTTCAAAGCAATGACCTTGTCATGATATACTCTGTCAAAGAGATTGAAGGCGAAGGGAAAGTCACCATTTCCGGACACGTCCAGCATCCCGGGACATATCGTTTCGGCGAGAAAATGACCGTCAAAGACTTGCTGTTTCTCGGCGGAGGATTCGGCAACAAGGACTTCTTAAAAGAAACCTACATGGCCCGCGGCGATATTATGCGATTGGAGGCCGGCCATGAAGTCAATATCTCGTTCGATTTAGGCCGCGTCCTGCAAGACGATCCCAAAGAAAATCATCTTTTGCAAAGCAGCGATGAAGTGAAGATTTATTCCATGGAGGAAATCAAAGGCCAGAGCGAAGTCTCCATCGCCGGCCATGTCAAATACCCCGGCGCCTATCATCTCTTCGACAAAATGCGCGTGAAAGATTTGCTCTTTTTGGGCGGTGGATTCGAGGATCCGGACTTCCTGAAGCAAACGTATCTCGAGCGGGCGGACTTGATCCGCGCCGATGCGGATTCGAATCTCAAAAAGGTCATTCCCATCAACCTGCGCAAAGCCCTGGACGGCGATGACGCCGCCAATATTCTCCTCCAGCGCATGGATTCCTTGCGCGTTGCGGCCATCACGGATTTGCAGACCACGCTGTCCGTCATGATCAGCGGCGAAGTCCGCCAGCCGGGCGCCTATGAACTCCGGCGCAGCATGACGCTGCCTGACCTGATCTTCCAGGCCTGTGGACTGACGGAATTGGCCGACGCCGACGCCGTGGAAATCGCCCGCTATTCGGCGGCGGGTTCGGGACTGAAGAACGTCGCGCAGATTATGTCGGCGTCGCTGGTTACTTCCGATCCCGCGCATCCCTTCTATCTGCAGGAGAGCGATATTGTGACGATACGGCGCCAGGCAAACGCCCGCGACTTGACGTCCGTCACGATCATTGGCGAGGTCAAATTCCCGGGCGCATACGTCCTGCATCAACCCAAGGAAACCATTTCCGACTTGATCGAGCGCGCGGGAGGCTTCACGATGAGCGTGGCGCCGGAGGCCGTGGAATTGCAGCGGCTGGCTTACCGCAATCCGGAAACTTATATCTTCGTGGCGATGGATCTGAATGCGGCGCTCAAGAAACCGCATGGCCCTTATGATCTGGTGCTTTTGAACGCCGATCACATCCGGATTCCAAAGCAAAATTGGGTGATCCACGTCGCCGGCGAAGTCCTCTTCCCCGGCGCCGTCCAGTATGTCAAAGACGCGCCTGTGTCCTATTACCTGGATTGCGTTGGCGGCTATTCGCCCGATGCCGACCGCAGCGAAACTCTGATTGTCTATCCCAACGGCAAGGTTCGCCAAGCTTACCGCTTCTGGTTCGGCTCGCGAGAGGTGACGGCGGGATCCCGCATCATCGCTGTTTCCAATAAAGGCTGGAAATATACGGTGGACACGGTGGCGATCCCCACGAAAGAGGTAATTCAGGAGCGGGAAAAGCAAAAAGCGCGTGAGGAAGCCGGCGAGGAAAACCAGGCGGCTGAAAAGGTCGGCAAGGCGATTGAAGCGCACATCGAGCGCGCGACGAAAGCGGAAGAAAAAGCCGCGAGTGAGCTCAACAAGGGCGCCACCGCCTTGGGCAAATCGGAAAACGCGGCGGCCGAAGCCAGGACCGCCGCCGCCGAGGCCAAAGCGGCCGCCGCCGAGGCCAAAGCCACATCGTTGGAAAGCAAAGCGGCCGCGGAGAAAGAAAAAACTCCGGCCAAACCGGAAGCGAAGAAGCCCCAGACCCCTAAATTGCGAGCCCCGACTCCATGACCCAGACCGAGAGCGCCGAAGTCCGCATTTATTTGCTCGACCTGATCTATCCGCTGATCCGGCGCCGGTGGATGATCTTTGCCATTATCTCGCTGGCGGCCGGCTGGGGAGGCTTCAATGCTTATCGCCTTCCGCCCGAATACGTCGCCACCGTCTCATTCGCTCCGATCGGCGTTTTCGGCGCCGACGTGCTCTCCACGCTGGTCGGCACGGGGTCCGATTGGAAAGTCAACCGCACGTCGTCGGAGATCATGGATTATTATTCCGCAGTGATGAAATCGCAGGCGCTCATGGAGAAGCTCCTGAGCCGGAAATTCAGCACTCTGCGATCCGGCGAAACGCGGCTGTTGGAGTACCTGATTCCACAGCCCAAAGAGGCGGAACCGATGACATCCAAGACCGCCGAGAGCCTCCGGGAATTGGGCATCTACAAGGCCCGGGGATTGATCGCCGTAAAAGGATCGAGCAGCAGGATCATCACGGTTGAATGCTCCATGCCGGAATCAGCCCTGGCGGCCGACGTCGCCAATGCATTGTTTGAAGAATTCGAAAGGCTGCCGACGCGCAAACAACGCGTCTCGACGGAAATGCAGCTGGTGGAGAAGCTGATCGAAGAAACGGAAACACGGATCACCGACGTGCAGACGACCATCGCCTTGCGCAGAAGCCGCATCCTGGATGCGAAATCGCCCGACCGCGTGATCATGCTCGATGCCTTGCAGCGGGACCTGCAGGACCTCATCAAAGTCAAAGAGTCCCTCACGTCGGAATACGAGCGAGCGCAGCTGCGCCTGATCCAAAACAAACAGGCCGGCTCACGGGAGATCGAAGTAATAGATCCGGCGATGCCGCCGCTGCGCCCCAGTCCTGCGCGGCTCAAGCTGTTCACCAAGTTTTTGGCCCTCGGCGCTTTGCTCGCTCTGGCCCTGGCCTTGGGACTCGAATATTACGGCTATTTGCGCATTCACATGAAAGAACATCCGTTCTGGAGCTATTGGCCGCGGACGATAGGAGAAATCGCGCTCATGGCCGGAGCGTTCGTCATTCTTTTGCTGGCCATTCTGCATGTTCTCCAGTAGCCGCGCGCGCCGGCGCCATGTCTTATCATCGAGTGAATCCACCTTGAAACCCAATCCATCGAACAACAGCAACACGCGCGCCCACGCCCCGAAAACCGCAACAGCGCCCGCGGCGGCCATGTCTCCGGGCGCCGCGCCCGTTTCCATCCGCCTGGCCAAAGACGATGGCGGCTTCCTCTGGCTTCCCGTCATGCTGACGGCGCTGGTTGTGCTGCCGCACGTGATGGCCTGCACCTATTTGCCCAAGACGGCCTGGGCTTCGTTCGCGGTGGCTGTGGGGCTGGCCTGGCGCCGGCCGGCGGGACCGGTATGGTTTCGTCTGACTCCGCTGGGCGCCGTCTGGCTCGCCTATATCAGCTGGGCGTTGATCTCGCTGATCTGGGCGCCGCAACCGCGCCTGGGTCTGGAGCGCTGGTTCGAACTGCTGCTCCCCACCTGCGCTTATCTGCTGGCCCGGAGAATCCGCTTTTGGGAATCGGATCGTTTCTGGACTTGCTTCTATGTCCTGGCCGGATTGGTCGCCATGATCGGATTGCTTCAGGCTTTTTTTTCGAATTTACCCCTGCTTCAGAATATCCCCGGAACCAAGTCGCCCCAAACCACCGAAGGGCAGCGCAATTTTGCCAGTATGTTCTTTCTGGTATGCGTTCCGCTGTTCGGATGGCGGTATTATGTCGCGCGTGATATGCGCGCCGCCCTCTGGCCGCTGGCCGCGCTCCTCCTGAGCCTCGCATTCATCGCCGTAGCCGGCGCGCGCGGCGCCTGGATGGGGCTGGCGGCTGCGATGGCGTTCCTGTTTGCCACCGGGATTTGGCGGATGGCGATGCGGGAGCGCAACAAAACCCTGCTGCTGTCATGTCTGGCCGGCGCCGGGGTGGTCATAGCGCTTGCTTTTCTGGCCCGGCATCCTTCGCGCCAATTCCTGGAAACGCAGGCCTTCCAAAAACGGAACATTCAGGAAACGACCAAGAATCTTTTCACCGATTATTGGCGGTTGGATATGTGGTCGAAGTCGCTGGCGATGACTCATCCCTTGACCGGGGCCGGATTCGGCAATTTCCCCGTCTTCGCCACAGTGCGCTTCCGGGATGCTCCCGTTGTGGATTTGAATTGGGAAGTTCACAATGACTATATCCAAGCCTATCTTGATCTGGGCGTCGTCGGCGCGTTCCTCCACCTCCTGTTCTTTTTGATGGTTATCCGGCTGGCATGGCG
>JAPLSP010000250.1 GCA_026398575.1 Candidatus Sumerlaeota bacterium
CCGTCGGGCGGCCTTGGCGCGCAATGGCCGCCCGACGGAGCGGGACGGCCTACCATTCGGCGCCAATCTGGATAGACCGCATCTTTTACTGCCTGGCGATTAAGATTTTGTGCTTAGAGAGCAGCTGCACCGCGAGGCACACGCGCCCGCGCTTTCGAGCGTATAATCCGATTGCGCTAATGGCCTGACCTGACTATAATACCATTTCTTATGACGTATTATATTTATTCCATCCTCATTGCGCTATTGGCGATTCAAGTCGTTTTGCTGGCGCAGGTGATCCGCGGCCGGATGCGCGCAACGAAGGCATTGCGCGCCGGGAAGGAATTCGCGGAAAACCTGATCGAGAGCTGCAGCGATATGATTATCGCCAGCGACAGCCAGCGGCGGATTGTCCTCTTCAACACGGCGGCGGAAGCCGTGTTTGGCTTTTCCCGCCAGGAAGCGATTGGAAAAGACGTCAATACGCTTTATGCCAAGCCGGAAGAAGCCGAAGAGGTCCGACGTTGTCTCAGCGAAAAAGGCGCCTTTACCGGCGAAATTCTCAATATCCGGAAAAACGGCGAGACGTTCCCTTCCTTTTTATGCGCGTCCGTTTTGCGCGACAGCGCCGGCGCGCCGATCGGCGCCATGGGCACTTCGCGCGACATCACCGCTCAAAAGCAGATGCAGGCGGAAAAAGAACGGCTGAGCCGGATGAAAGACGAATTCATGGCGATCGCCTCGCATGACTTGAAAAGCCCGCTGGGAAGCATCGGCGGCTACGCGCAACTGCTGCTGAAGCTGACGCCGCCCGGATCGGCGATGACGGATGAAACTTGCGGCTTCGTCGAGCGCATCAAAATCCTGGCCGGAGTCATGAATAAAATCGTCGAGGACTACGTGGATTTCTACGCCCTGCAGGACGGCAAGATGCGCCTGTCGCTGGCCAACGAGGATTTGAACGCCATCGCCCAGGAGATCGTCGAGAACAGCCTTCAGAGCGCGCGCAGCAAAGGCATCGAACTGATCTTCGAGTCATCCAGCGAACTGCCGCGCGTCCAGGCTGACGGCGCGCGCATCGAACAAGTCATCGAAAACCTTGTCAGCAATGCGATCAAATTCTGCGGCCGAGGCTGCAAGGTTTACGTCTCGACTCGCGCCGAACAAGGCGGCGTCGCCCTGTCGGTGAGCGACAACGGCCCCGGACTGAAGGATGAAGACGCCTCGAAAGTATTCGTCAAATACGCCCGCCTGAGCAACCGTCCCACGGGAGGCGAGAAAAGTTCAGGGTTGGGCCTGGCGATCTGCAGGGAGCTGATCGAACTGCATGGCGGGCAGATCGGCGTCCATAATAATCCCAGCGGCGGCGCCACGTTTTGGTTCCGCCTGCAAACCGACCACAGACATCAATCAATCGCGAGTTCTTCCGCGTCGGTGTAAGGCTCTTTCCTTTTCCCGGTCAAAGCCAGGACTTTGCCGGCGATGAGTCCGCATACCGTTGCGAGCACGGCGGTGATAAGGACCCCCTTGACTTGGGCTCTTTTGTTGATTCCGGCGATGACGAACGTCGCCGCAAGACCGCCGAATAATCCGGGCAGGCCATGAAGATAAAGGACGCCGCATGTATCCACCAGCTTGATCGCATGTTGGAATTTGCCTTGGATGACGGCATAGCCGACCGTGGACAATGCGCCTGCAAGAAGGCCGATGACAAACGCGATTTCAGGCGACGTGTTGTCGCACGTGGAGCCAATGGCCACGCCGCCGGCCAAGGCCGCATTGGCGATGTCGGCAACCGAAATCTTGCCCCGCAATTTCAACGAGGCGGCGTAGGTTGCGAGGGTCGAACCGCAGAGCGCGAAGATGACATTCGCAATGGTCATGGGGATGGCCTTGGGGGCGACAAGCGCGGAACAGAAACTCGGCCAGAATACCCATAAGACCATGCTTCCAAGCAGCGAGAACCGGTCGCTTGTTTCATGCAATTCAATGGGCGTCGCATATTCCTTCTTCGTGGTCATCGAGACGGCGACCGCGACCCCGAACAGCGCTCCGAAAGCATGGATGACGATGGAGCCGCCCGTATCAATGAAACTGCCTTTAGCGATCCATCCCGCGCCTCCCGACAGCAGCAGCCATTCATTCAGGGCGTAGCATGGCACAAAGAGCACGCCCAGTATCAGATACTGATACATCTTCACGCGTCCCAGCACGGCGCCCGCGCAGATCAGAAGGCTTGCCGCCGCGAATTCGGCAAGAATCATCCTGTCAATGAGCGCCTCGGACGAGTCCGGCAGCCCCAGTTTGTGTTTCAGGAAATACAAAGGGATGGCAATGCTGACGAGCAGATACGTCGCGATGATTGCAGAGCGGCCATATCGCTTGACAAAAACCATCAAGAAGCCAAAACCCACCAGAAGCATGGCCATGATATGGATGGCGCGGAAATACTTCAGGGCGTCAATCACCGCTCCCAATCCTTCATTCGCACTGGATTCGGCGGCGAATGAAGGGTCTGCCATCGCAAGAACCATGACTGCGGCAATGGCAGTCCGCGCTAGATTTGGCATTAATCAAGCTCCTTTCTTTGGCGCCTTTTCTGAAATGAAATTCAGCTCCACGCCAAGCGCTCAACCATACCGTCCACCGTCTTGGAAATGACCTTTCCATTGCCAAAAGGATTCCCAAGAGCGAAGCCATTATGCAAATCGCATCAGGCTTCACAAGCGCAAACCTGCCATTTATAACGGCATTGAAAAGATGTCTATGCAAAAATGGCGGCCAGGCTTTCTCCCGCCGTTTCCGGGCGCCGGCGCGCGCGAGGGGATCTTCGCCCTTAATACTGCAGCAGAAAGATCAAGTCGGAAATATCAATCACGCCATCGCCGTTGACATCGGCGGGAGCGGGAGCGGTTTCCTTGCCGTGGAGATGCTTCAGAATTTTATAGAGCAGCGATTCGACGGTCACGTCCTGCGCCTGAATCGAGCGCGTCCAGCCGATATCGTCGCCATGCGCGCCGCTGAGTTTGAGCTTGGCGACGCCGATCTGCGTGGAGTTCCAGCGCCCGAATCCCTCAAAGGTGAGCGTGGCGAGTTCCATCCCGCCGCCTGCGAACGCTTGCGGCGCGCCGGCCACGATTCGGATTTGCCCATCGTCCGCGTCGCAGCGCCATTCGGAGAAGGCGGCGGACGGATTGCGCGCCACGCTGGCCACGCGCAAGAGAGCCGGATCGAAACGAAGGACGATGTCCAGTCCCGCGACGCCTTCGGCTTCGTCCAGAAGCAGCGGAATAGCGAACGTATTCTGCCGCCAGACCACCGAGCCCCACCGCAGCGTATGCGTCGTGGCGGATGCAAGTAGTCTTGGGCCTGAATCATCCCGCGCCGGATCGGAGGCGCCTCCCGCGAGGAAGAGCCGCAGCAGCAGCACCAAATCCGCGGCGTCAATCACACCGTCGCCGCTGAGTTCTCCCGCCTCCATCTGCGCGGCGCTGGGCGTGACACGGCGATTGACGATCTGGCTGAGAAGCGCTACGTCATCACGAGTGATTTGGCCGTCGCCATTCAGATCGCCGGGCAACGCGGGCGCGGCCACAATCAGCGACCCCGTCGCGGTGTGGTCCACGTTCACGGCGCGCTGTTGTGCGTCGGTGAAGGAGGCTTCGGCGAATCCCAGCGCGCTGCGCGCCCAATACGGCGCGCTATTCGTGGTCAGATAGGTCACATCGAACAGGTTGCCCTCGCCCGTGACGACGGCGCCGGTGGCCGCGCCGCGGATGACCAGCGTCCCGGTGGCCTGCGCGCAGTTGTCCGTCAGCGTAAATCCGCTCGTCAGCCATGCGCGCGCGACGGAAATCGGCCGCAGGAGGGCTGGATCATAGTCCACCCGCACGTCCAGGCTTTCGTTGGAAAGCTGATTGGGATTCGAGAGCGTCAGCCGCTGGCTGACCGTGGTTCCGGGCGCGCCGCGCAGATCGGTCATCCAGATGCGCGCCTGGCCGACGAGCGCCTCGACGGGTTCGGTCATCGCGCCCTCGGCGCCTTCGGCGGTCAACGCCGCGACTTTGTAGAAGAAGACGGCGCCCGGCGTGAGATACGCATCGAGATATTCATCGTCGCGAATCAGCGTAGCGCTCAGCGGCGCGTAGGGGCCGTCCTTGGCCGCGGCGCGATAAACCTGGTATCCGGCGGCGCGATAATCGCGATGCATAAGCCAGGTCAGCCAGACGGACGTCGGTCCGCCAGACGCCTGCAAACCTTCCGGCGCCGTCAGCACCGGCGGCGGCGCCGTGCGGAATCCGGTTTCCGCGGACCAGAGCGACCATAGGCCGCGTGAATCGCAATAGCGGACTTGCCAATAGTAACTTGTGTCGGCGGTCAGCGCCCCGGAGGCGACATCGTGCATCGTCGCGCCTTCGGTCGTGGCGGCGGTGTCGTAGGCGGGCGCCGTGTAGGCGCCGGCTTCCGTGCGAATCCGCCACTGGGACGAAGCAAAGGCGTCGCCAGCGTCACCGTCGCTGAAGGGCGTGGCGCGCAGCCGCGGCGTTCGCGTCAGATTCTGCTGGCCGTCGGGCGGCCACAGGTTGCGCGGACGATCGGGCGCGACGGGCGGCCGGACGCCCGCGACCGTGGTGAAGCCCGTGACGTTGGACCAGGCGCTCCACAGGCCGTTGCTGGACAAATGCCGCAGGCGCCAATAGTGGCCGGCGCCGTAGTTCAGGAGACCGGCGGGCACGGGGCATTGCGTCAAACGCGCCGCCGTGAAACCGGAATCATAGACGGGCCGCTCGAAGCTCGATGAGCCGCCTTGCGAGCGAATTTGCCATTGCGAGCCGGCGTGCGTGTCGCCGGTCTGCCCGGGGGAGAACGCCGAAGAAACGAGCGTTGGGGTGAGCGAGACGCTGGTCGCCGCCGCGGCGGGTGAAAGGTTGGAAGGCTTGTTCGGCGCGACCTGCGGCGCGGCATAGTCCACCGCCACGACCGTTTCGAGATTCTCGGCCACCGAGACGCTGCGCCCGGACGGCGCGATCCATCCCGGCGACATCGGCTTGAAGTCAAGCGCATGGTCGCCGGCGGTCGCGGCAACGCTCGCGCCGCTGTCGAGCCATGAGCCGCCGTCAACGCGCCACTGCGCGCCGGCCAGAACCGCCGACGTCGGGCCAAGGTTCACGCGCAAGGACCCCATCCGCGCCGGCGGGGCGCCGCCGACCGTCACGTATCCCGGGCGCAGGAGCTGGCGCGGTCCGGCGCCGTTATCCACCGTCAACGACACGTCGAATGTTCCCGCGAGCGTGTAGGTGTGGACCGGATTGCGTTCACCCGATGTTCCGCCGTCGCCGAAAGTCCACGTCCACGTGGTCGGCGGGCCGTTGAGCGTCTGGTCGGTGAACTGCACGCTCAGCGGCGCCTGGCCGTTCAGCGGATCGCCGGTGAAGCCCGGTTGCAGAACACCGGGCTGAATAATGACGCTCGTGGTTGTTACGCCGTTGTGGCACGCGCCGGCGTAAACAGAAAGCACGCATCGTCCCTCGGGCGCGGTTGAAAGACGCTCGGGGCGCCACCCTCCCTTGTAAACACCGGGCGCGCTGTTGAGCAGCAGGAACGCCGGATCGCCGTTATCGGGCCGCACGACAATGTACATCTCCTGGAAGGTTTCCACCGCCGTCACGCTGACGGTATAGGCGGCGCCGGGAGTGACGATCCCGTCGGGGGCAACGAGCGCTCCGATCGAATCGCGAATCTCCACGTCGCCCAGATCCCACGAGCGCGGCTGCGGCTGGAAGTAGCCGCTGCGATTGAGATACTGGTTTGCCTCGGCCTGGCTGGAGGCATAGACCGCCAATGACACTTCATCAATCGCCAGGACGACATGAAAATCCGTGGCCACGACGTAATGGCCGGGATTCACACCCACCATTTCGAGGCGCAGCGTATTGCGCGCCACGCCCGTCAGCGGCAGGATGAAAGGAGTCCAGGGCAGGCCCGTGGCCGGGTCGCGCGTGGGAACCTCGAACTCATAGGCGCCGCGCGGAATGATGTTGGACAGCCGCCCCACCTCGTAGCCGTTGAGAAGGATGCGGATGGTGTGCGGCACGTGAACCCAGCCCGATTGCGGCTCGAAGTACATCGCCACATTGGCTTTCGTGATGTTCTGATGGCCGAAGCCCGACGGCAGGTTGAAGTAGCTTTCGATCACGGGACGGTTTGTGCAATACCAGTCATGCATGAGCGCAGTGATCATCTGATTGTAGAGCTTGCCCTGATACAGCGATTGCGAGCACGTAAAGTCCAGGATCAGCGTCTCGGATGAGCCGCCCGCCGTGGCGGTCACCGCGCCGATGCGCGCGTGCGTCGGATCGTTGAGGAAAAGATTCAAGTCCGGGATCGCCTGAACGATCAGCGAATGGCCTACGTCCAGTTTCCCATGCTCGACGTTGGGCTGGAACACGAGCAGATCGGCCAGCGCCGGTCCGGCGGCGATCCGAAGGTCGGTCAGCGTGTCGGCGCCCAGATTCGTCACGCGCAAAGTCTTGACCATCGTATGCGGCTCGGTCTCGATCTCCTCAAAGGAGAACCAGATGTCCGGCTTGCGGACGTGAATGAACACGCGCGCCGTGTAGTTCGTCACGGCGGCGCCCAACCGGACGCGCGCCACGACCGGCAGCGTATAGTCGGAGCGCGTCGCATCGGGCGCATGAACCATTAATCGCACCGCGAACTGCCCGCCCGCCGGAACGCTGACGTAGCCGGTGTCCTCGCTCCCGACGCCGGTGAAGTTGACCGTGAGGTCTGCCGTGTCCGTCGTGGCCAGTTCGAGCATGAAGTCCTGCGCCACGGCGCCGTCGTTGGTGACGACCACCAGGCACGCCTGGTTATAGTCGCGATCAATCGTGAAGGATTGATCGCTCACGTATGCCTGCCCAGTGCCGCTCACCGCGCGATCCGCCCCGCCGCCGCCAGTGAAATGAACGTTCTTTTGGCTCAAGCCCCGCGCGATAGGGGCGAAACGAACCGTGATGCTCGTCGAATCGCTGTGCGCCAGCGAATAAGAAGCGCTCCCGACGATGCTGAAGCCGCCGCCCGAAACCGACGCGCTGCCATTGATCGTCCCGCCGCCGTCGTTGCGGGCGATGAATATCTGATCCACGCTGCCGCCCAATTGCACCGGCCCAAAGTCCAGCGCATCCGGCGTCACCACGAGCAGCGGATCATCGTCAATCTCGCTCACCGCGACGTCTTTATTGTCCAAATCCGGCGCGCTGCAGCGCGCGACGCCCACGCCGTTCAGCGAATCCGCGTCGGCAGAGGCATGAAGCGTGACGGTCTGCCAGACGTCCCACGTCGTGGGCGTATAGAGCAGCGTCGCGCCGGATTGCACGGTCAAATCGGGATCGCCGCTGGCCATCGTTACAGAAACGGTGATGTTGTGAGTCGGCTGCTGGCTGAGCCTCACATTAAACGTAGTCGTGCCGTTTTCCGGAACTGCCATGGAGTTGACGTCCGTGACGATGGCCACCGGCGGCGCCGGCGTATAGGTAACCGTCATCTGCGTCAGTTGATTCAGGTTGATGACGGCGGTTTGCGTCAGCGGCTCATCCCAGCCGCGCACGTGCTTGAGCGTCACAGGATAAGTTCCGATGGGCAGCGCGACCGAGGTTGCGCTGTCGCGCCAGTCGCCTCGATCCACCTGCCACTGCGCGCCTGCGGCAACAGCTTCGGGAGGCTGGATCGTCACTTTCAGGCTGCCAAACTGAGTTCCGACGAAAAGGTCCTGCGGCGTCCACGGCCCCCAGAGGCCGCCGGAATCGTAGGCGCGAATGAAGGCGCGATAATGGCCCGCGGGCGAAGGCGCGTTGGGCCACGCGATCACGTTCTCCACCGGCGAATCGAACGGGAAATCTTCGGCCTCCATGGCGGTGGCCGCGCCCCCGGGCGCCGTATCAGTTACTGCGCCGAAACCATATTCGGCGCCCGCGACGATTCGATTCGCACGCTTCTCGAATACGATTGAGCAGGCGGGTCCCCAGACGTTGCGGCTGTCGCGAGCGCGGATATAGATGGTGTGATCGCCAAAGGACAGCGCGTCCGTGGCGAGCAGCGCAGTAAGCAATTCGTATGGCGCGTTGAGCGCGCCATCAACCGGCATGAGCGGCGTCGCGCTGCCCAGCCCCGGATCGGCGTCCACATAGTATTCGGCATAGGCGATATTCGTCTGCGCGTACACATAGATGAGCCGCGCGATATCGGTTCCCCAGGCGCCGTTCGACGCGCGCGCGCGGATGTACAGCAGATGCGCGCCAGGCGCCAGTCCGGTGGTGTTCAGGCTCCATCGCCCTGCTTCAACACCCGAATCAAACGCGCCGTCATCCGGAGTGGCGGTCAGACCGCTCCCCGTACCCGGATCGGTATCCACGTAGCATTCCATCGCTGTGACGGTCGTGCCCGTGACGGTGAACGAGGTTGAGTTTGCCAGGCCCCAGACGCCTGCGGCGCTGCGCGCGCGCACGCTGAGCGTGTGCTCGCCGCCCGAAAGCCCCGAGCTCGTGACTTGTCCCTGGATCAATTCCTGCCAGTTCGAGAAATTGCCGTCCACCGCCGACAGCGGAGTTCCGGCGCCCGGTCCCGGATCGGCATCAATGTAGCACTCGGCGGCGGTTACTTTCGTGCGTTGATAAACGTAGAGCAATTGCGGCGGATAGGTCCCCCAGACGCCGTTCGAGGCGCGCGCGCGGATATAGATGAGATGCGGGCCGGGCGGTAATCCAGTGACACTCATCGTCGTTTCGCCGGTTTCGGTCGAACTCGTGTAGCTGCCGCTGAGCGATGGGATGGGTGTGCCATTGCCTGCGCCCGGATCCACGTCAATATAGTATTCCATCG
>JAPLSP010000439.1 GCA_026398575.1 Candidatus Sumerlaeota bacterium
GCTTCCAGTTTTGCTTCCGTCGCGAGAGCGGCGTAGGGATTGATCTCAAATCCGACGACATCATAACCGCGCATGGCAGCCTGAACGAGGGTCGTGCCGACGCCGGCAAAGGGGTCGAGAACAACAGCAGATTTCCGGCCATTCAGGTAGGCCGCGAGGACAGAATCAACAAAAGCGCCGGAAAAACCGGCAATCCAAGGAACCCACCGATGAACGGGCGCCGTGCGGTTCTCGACGAACGCGGGGTCTTTGAAGGCCGTGCCGTTGCCGTTGGCCTTGTCCGTTGGACTCAACGGAAACATGAGCTGTCCGCTTGGAATTTTGGGGGATGGCATGCCTTGTTCCTCTCTGGATTCGCTTTGGGCGGCACGCTTTCTTTCGGTTTCCAAGACACTCTGCTTGCTTCCTTATCTGCCACTCCCTACCCGTCAGTTGACGGCGCTGCGCGGGGGATTGTCAAGGCTGGAAACCGGCGCTTAAGCGCTCAAGGGGCGCCTCCCGATTTGCAGCTTGGCGCCAAGCTTCAGGAATATCTCAGTGCGCGCATCACCGCGGGCGGCGAATGGTAGGCCGCCTCGCTCCGTCGGGCGGCCTTGGCGCGCGATGGCCGCCCGACGGAGCGAGGCGGCCTACCATTCGGCGCCAATCTGAATATATCCCGCTTTTCATCGCGAGGAGGGCAGATAGGCTTTGACTCCGAATTGCATGGGTGGGGTTCCGCTTTGGTGGGCGCCGATGTCGGGGGCGGGGCCGGTATAGGCTTCGGTGAAATTGGGGAGGGGGGCTCCGGAGTTGTGGCCGGGGCTGTTGGGGGCGAGGGTGAAATTGCCGGTCATGGTTTTTAGGTCGAAGCCGGCGCCGGGGGCGTAGATGGGGACGCCGACGATGCCGTGGAGTTCTGATTTGGCGACGGCGCGAAGGCGGCCGTTGTAGAGGTCGTAGTCGAAGCTGTTGGCGCCTGAGTTGTGGGTGTCGGAGATGCTGAAGGGGAGGTCGGAGGGCGCGGTGGACGCGGTGGACTTGGCGGACCCAGTGGAGTTATTGGGGGCCGGGACTTGGAGGATGTTGTTGCGGGTGACGTAGTTGCAGAGGGTGCGGTCGCCGTCGCTGAGGCCGCCGTTGATTTGCGGGTCTTTGCCGGGGAGGATCAGTACTGTATTGTTCAGGAGATAGACGCGGCCATCGCCGAAGTAGCCGTTTTTCGTGCGGCTGCCGCCGGACTTCATGAAGGATTGGCCGTAGGCGTGTTTGGGGCCGGTGCGGCCAATATGGGCCACGTTGCGGAAGATATAGAGCGGACCGAGGGAAACGGCGGCGGTGGCGATGGGGTGATAGGTCTCGGTGATGTAGTTGCCCCAGACGCGGACGTTCATGTTGGCGCCTTCGATCTCCAGGCCGTCGTCCCAGCAGTAGGCGATGTAGTTGCCGTAGATGTCGCTGTCGCGGTTGGGATAGCCCTCGAAACTGAAGTTGCGGTCTGCGCCCATGCTGTCGTTGAAGTGGTGGGTTGGATCGCCGAAGAACTCGTTGTAGCGGACGACGTAGCGGCCCCGGCCATACATGAAGGAAATGGCCTGGGGGCCCAGGGGATGGTCCTCGGCGCTGCCGCCTTTGCGGTTTTCCTTCCAACTGTTTGCGTTGCTGCGGGGATTGTGGATGCGGTTGCGCTGGATCACGACGCGCTCCAGCTTGGCGCTGTTCGAGAAGACGCCGGAGTGATGGTCCACGCCGAATCCGGTCTGGTCGTTGGCGCCCCAATCGCTGATGTCGCTGTTCTCGATGACGATGTCGTGCACGGGATCGTCCTCGCCGTCGCCCAGCATGATGCCGTGCTGTTGGGCGCCGGTGAGGTTCAGCCCGCGAAGGATGAGGTAGGAGGCGCGCATCACGCGGATGTTGCATTTGGTTTGGTTGGCCACGGCGATGTTTGCAGGGGCGCCGCCGGGGCCGGTGTAGAGGATATAGCCATCCGGCGAGCCGTTGACGTCCTTGATCTCCAGCATCGTCGCGCTAGCGGCGGGGAGTTCAACGGTTTTGGCGATAGGGAAGGTCTCGCACCACGTCGCCACCTGAAGGGTCTGGACGATTGGGGCGCCGGCCAGTGGACTGGCCGGCGTACCGTCAAGCGCGCCGGCCAGCGTCAGGCGGACTTCATACTTTGTTCCCGGCTTGAGGCCGACGATGCTGCCGCGGTACTCGGGCGGTCGCCCTGCCAGCGTGCGCGTGTCAAACCACAGGTCCTGCGCCGCCTTCCATGCGGTTTCGCCTGAGGCGCGATATGCCACCTGCGCCGCCAGAGTTGGCGAACCTTGCGGCAGAGACCAGTAGATACCTACCGACTCGAAGGTCGGTATCGCCTCTCCCTCCGCTATCGCTCCGGTACGAGGCGATAGCGGAGGGAAAGGCGCCTTTTTCTCCACCGGCTCGGCGCCCGGGGCTTTCGCGTCGGCGGCAGCAGGACCCAGTTCCGTCAGGCTCACGCGGGCGAACCATGCCGTCTGCCCCACGGCGAGGCGATTCTGCCGCCAGCGGCATAGAACCTGCGCGCCATCGGCGTCCTTGGTGCTGAATTCCTTGGCGACCGTCTGCCATTTGCCAGGGGCCGTCTCTTCTGTGCCGATGCGGCCGATTTCCTTTCCGGCCTTGAAGAGTTTGATCTGGTAGATCCCCAAACGCGCCTGCGTCACGCGGAGATCGCCCTGAAGACGATACTGGGTGGACGGCTTGATCTTGACCGCTTGCAGGATCTCCCCGTAACCCTCGCCGGCATCCTTCGCCACGTCAACACGCAGACTTTGTTCGGCGCCTTCCGGTTTCTCCTGTTTGTCGAGTGAGACTTTCTGGCCGCTGTCTGCGACGGCCCACTCGGTTGGACGACCGCCTGATTCGGCGACGAAGTTTCCGTTCTTCAGGAGGTTGCCGTCGGCGGGAGCGGCGGCGGCGGATGCATTCCGGATATGCGTGAAGACAAACGCAAAGACGATCGTCGCAAGAAGGGTCGTTGCGGTGAGGAGCGTTGCGCGGGCCACCGCCTCCAACGACTGTATTGGATAGTTGAACTTATGACTCGGCATACTACGCATAAGACCCCCATCTCCTTGCCCAGGCGGACGGAATGGCGGAGAGCGTGCCAATGCTGTTGAGGAAATCGTTGACTCGGATGGCGGTTGTGGCTGGAGTCTCGGCGGCTTGCGGCAGTCCGGCCGGCGCGCTCAGGAGAAGGCACGTCAAACACAAGAACATGCGAATGGCGCCAAGTAAGGTCGCGTGTGTTACTGAATCATTAGCATTGTTCATGGAGTTCATCCTTGAGATGGACGCGTTGGGTTGATGATTCTACTGCTGGTTGTAATAGGCCTGTCGGGCGAAGAGGCTCAAGAACAAAAGCCGGCGCCGGATAGTAGGCCGTCCCGCACCGGCCGCCCGCACCGCGTTGGTTCTGGGATTATAGCGCAAGACCGCCGGTTTGCGGAACGGCAATTCACCGGTGATGTCTTCCCAGCTGGCGCCGCCGTCGGTGGTTCGCCAGACTTCGCCCGCCACGACGGTAAACCATTTGATGCGCGAGAGCCATACGCGGTCGCTCTGCGGGTCCGCTTCGAGGCCCTCGATGATCAAATCGCCTGTGAACTTCGTCACCTGCTTCCATGTGGCGCCGTGATCCGTGCTCTTGAACAAGTCCTTCGCGCCGGTGTAAACATTGCCTTTGCCGTCAACGGCGACGTTGAAAAACCACAGCTCGCCCTTCTCCTGCTTCAGCGCATGTTTCCAGCTTTCGCCGCCATCTTCCGTGCGCCACAGGCCGCCGTCCTTGCCGCAGGCGGCCCAGTAAATGCGCTTGGAGTCGGTCGGATCAACGGCCAGACAAAAGAATCCCCGCCGCGATCCGGGTTGGTTGGGCAACTGTCGCCAGGTCTTTCCGCCGTCGGTGGATTTGAAGACGCCGCCGCCGGATAGTTTCTTCTCGGGTTCCGCATCGCCGTCCACGCCGAGGTAAATGACATTGGGATCTTTGGGGTCCATCGCCAATCCGCGCGCATAGCCGCGGTCCCAGAAGATGTTCCTGTTCAGGACATAGGTGGGCAATCCCTCGCGAATGACCGCGAAATTCTTCCCGCCGTCCTCGCTGCGGAGCACGAAATTAGGCTTTCCAGCGTGCCACGGCGAGAGGGTTGTCAGGATTCGCTCCGTGCCGTTTTGAGGCGTGACCAGAACGCGCCACTGGTGGCCTTCGAGCTCGCCGGAGTATTTCAGAGGGTACAGCTGCCGCCAGACGGCGCCGTTGTTCTGGCTGACGAACAGACCCTCGTCCATGCACACGGCGTACGCCTTGTCGTTGCAGAACGCGATGTCATAGACGCAGCTCATGTCGGCGCCGCGATCGCGCTCCTCGAAGGTAACACCGGCGTCCTGGCTGAGCCAGGCGCGCCAGTTGGCGGAGAGAAAAACCATGTCCGGCGCGGCGGGACTGACGGCGATGTTTGTCAGTTTGCTGATTTCCTGGGGATAGGTCGGGTTGGCAGACGAATCGCACTTGCCGGCGCGCGTGCCTTTCCACGTCTTGCCGCCATCGGTGGAGCGATAGAACGTGCCGTTCCAGTCCTGGTTCACGATCGCGTAAAGAATCTTCGGATCCTTGGGATGGAAGGCCACGTCGCGCGCGCTGGACTTGGCCAGAGTGATGCCTTCGTTGATCGGGACCCAGGTCTGGCCATCATCGCCAGAGATCATGACGCCGGATTCGCTGAACGATGCGAGGACCGTGCGCGGATCGTGCGGCGAGGCGGCCACGCTGGTCGCCTTGGCGGGATTGACCTGCTTCCAGGTTGCGCCGGCGTCCTGACTGCGCATGAGGCCGAACTTTTCCGTGGCGACAAAGACGGTCTTGGGGTCCTGCTCGCGAACGCAGACGCCCGTGATCACGCCGCCTTCGGTCACGATTAATTTTGGGCTGGGTTTCACGACGCTGGCCGGATTGGTATGCAACGCCACGGCGTCCAGAAAGACTTTTCCGTGATACCCGCTCTGGATCGAGCGGAGGACAAAGTGGATGCAGCGCGCGGAGTTCAAGTCCTTGACTTTCGTCAGGTCGAGGGAGACCTCCACCCAGGCGTCGTTCTTTCCTTTGGTCCATTCGCCGGCCTGCCAGGCCCAGTTTGCGCCGGTCTGGACGACCAACTCAGCTTCCATGATTGGCGCCGAGCCCGGCAGGAGGAAATGGGCGGTGAGTTTCTTGTATTGCGAAAGGTCCTTGCCGTCCTTCCCGAAGAAGAGCGAACAGCGGCCATACTGGCTCCAGGTCCCGCCCTCGCTGGAGTACTGCAGCGCCAGGCAGCCGCGCCCGTGGCAGGCGAGATCTTTGGACTGCTGGACGCCGGTGATATAGAAGTAATCCTTTTCTGTTTGGTTGTGGACCCACTGCGCCGCGTCGCCGTCGTTTTCCCAATCGGCCAGGAGCGTGTATCCAAGTTCCGCCTTGGGGTCGGGCGCCGGTTCATCGGGCGTCGGCGCCGGCTTCGGGATGTACGCGAGTTTCTGCCACGTCTTGCCGCCGTCGGTCGTTTTATAGAGCGCGCCTTGTTCGCTGCCGGCGTAAACGACCTCGGCGTTCGCCGGATCAACGGCCAAGCCCTGCACGGTATGGTCCCGCATCGGCAGGATAGCCGTCTTGTCGTCTTCCTTGCCCGCGCCCGGCGGTGGGAGCGCAATCCAATCGCCCCCGCCGTTGGTCGTCTTTGCCATTCCGTTCACGGTCATGACGTAGATCGTATCCGGAGCGCTCTTGGCGAGGCTGAGGGAGTAGACTTCGTAACCGGGAAGGCCTTTGGTGATGAAGCGCCACTGTTTGCCCTGGTCTTCCGTCTTGTAGACGCCGGCTACGTCGCCGCCGAGATAGATTACGTTGGGGTTGGTCGGGTGAGCCGCCGCGCACCAATAGAATCCGCCGCCGCCCCAACCGGCGTGCTGCCACTGTCCATAGACCTGTTGCGGAGGAATGGCCTTGGCATCGGCCGGCTTGGACTTAGTGTCCGCTGGCTTGGTTGTGTTTGGTTCCGCCGCCGAACACAGGAAATTCCAGATCGCCAGACTTGCGACGAGCCATACTGCCATGAGTTTCACTGCGGTTGAATGATTCATCTATCATGCTCCTTGAAAAACGTCGGCTGTTATCCGCATGAATCTACTCTTCCGGCATCAGAATTTGCGCTAAATTTATGAGATCGTAATTCCGAATATGGGCACTTAGCAAGGCAGTTCATTCCGGCGCGGCGCCGCCGATTGCTTTGCCGTCCACGCTGGCGTGTCCGTCTGCGTAAAAGAGGACCTCCACGGATGGGCCGCTGCGCTGGAGAACGGCGCCGACGGCGTCGCCGTGCTTCTTGAGGACGGCGCGTGGCGGCGCGGGCGCATCGGCGGCGGTGATGTCGAGAACGTTGAGGAACACAGCGGAGGCGGCCTCTTCCGACGGTTCGATTTCGATGCGCCAGGCGCGGCTCGCTATTTCAGCCTGTTGGCGTTTCTCTTTCATTGCGGGCGTGTCGGCCATTGCGGGTGGCTCCCAGTTTTTGCCGGCCGTCCAGGCCGAATAGCCGGGGCCGCCGATGCGGCGCAACTGCGCGCGTTCGGGCGCCAGGGCTTGCAGGACGAGTTGGCTTTTGCCGCGCGTGAAGGTCGCTATGCGCGCAGCGGGCGACTCGACGATGCCGGCTTCCGAGGCGCCGGCGATTACCTTCTCGGCGGCGTCAAAGACGGGACGGGTTGGGGAGTGCAGGAGCCAGCGTTTCGGCGTGTTCGGTTTTACCGAGGTCCCCCAATCGGCGACAAGAAACGTGGCCGGTTTGAGGAAGAAGAAGCCGCGGATGACGCGAGTGGCTTTCGAGCTGTTATACGCGGGCGTGACGTCGGCGAAGAGATACGTGAAGCGCGGGTCGTCCACGAAGACGCGGATGTCGCCGCGATGGCCGAAGCCGCACTGGAGGCGCTCGGCGACGGGGTAGTGCGAGAAATCGCCGCGAATCTGGCCGCCGTCGAGCGCGGTCATGAACGTGCTGTCGGGCTGAAGTTTCTCGTCGGGATCGGCAATGAGGATGCAGTTGTGGGCCACGGTGCGGGTGTAGAAGTTGCGGTGGTAGTTCGATTCGGTGGTCGTGCCATAGAAGCCGCCGTCGCCGGCCAGTTTGTCGAGGCCGCGCCAGATGGTGAAATGGCCGGCGTCATAGTGCGTGTGGCCTTCGTACGGCCGGCAATAGAACGCGGCCACAGTGTCGGTTGAATTGGGCCGCAGGTCCCAGCCGGTGCGGAGGATGGCGATCTGGTTGCTCGGGAAAAGCTTCACGGGCGGCAGGTCGCGCAGCGGTTTCTCGTCGCCGCCGTCGCTGGCCCAGACGATCTGCTGCCAGGGCATGAAGTGCCGGACGCCGCCTTTCCAGTTTTGCATCTCGCGGGCCAGCCAGCGGGCGTGCGGGTTGTCGTTGCGCCAGCCGTACAGGTGAACCGCCGGCACGCTGAGCGCGTCGGACCAATGCGCCTCGCCCAACGGCCCGAAGCCGCCGTCGCCTTCGTGCGGCAGCAGCCGTTGCTCCGGCAACAGCGAGTAGATCAGGTAGTCCGGCTGGTTGCGGTAGAACCCGCAGGTCTTGAAAAGGTTGTCGCCAGTGGCCCGCAGCCACATTTCGGGCCACTGCATGAAATAAAGGTATTGGTACTGGTAATCGCCCATGGACCCATCGGCGTGGATCGCGTCAGCCAGCGCGGCGAACTGATGGATCGAACGGTTGTAGGCGGCGAAATGATCGGCGGCCAGCTTGTCGTCAATGCCCGCGCCATGCAACGCCAGGATTTCACTGAGCCAGATGTTCATCCACCATGGTTCGTGGAAACGCGTGCGATACGGGCCGTGCGACAGCTCCTCGCGCAACACGCCGCCGATACTCGTGCGGTCGGCGTCGTTGAGTTGATCGAAACACCAGTCGAACACGCAGGCCAGCGGATCGGCCATTCCATTGTCGGCGCCGCCGTACGGGCAGCCTGAGTTGAACAGCCCCACCCAGTCGAACGCCTTCCGTTCGCGGATCAGCGCGATGGCTTGTTGCGCCTGGCTGGCGCCGCCGGTCATTTGATAAAGGAACGCGAGGTCGAACGCCCGTTCGAGGCTGCTCCGCCGGGTGTCCTCGGACTGGCGCCGGATCTGGTCCAACGATCCTTTCGCGGCGCCCTGGCAACGCCGCCGCAACTCCGGCGCCTCCGCTGCCGTGAACCAGATGCGCGGATGCTGCGCCGGCAGTGGCGCCACTGGCAGCGGCGCCGGGTCGTAGTCAACGGGCCTTGGAGGCGGCGCGAGCTCCGCTGCGAACGCCGCCCAGCAAAGCGCGAACATCGCCGCTAATCCGGCGCACACCGTCTTGACATTCATATTCATTACCTTGTTTCTTCTGGACGGCAGGCAATGAATGGATGTTGCTGCGGGGATACTGGTCATCCAGCTTCACTCCCTCCAATGATGCTGTGCCTTCAAATGAAGCTGATGTTCTCCCAATCCCGAACCGTGGGGCAACCCAAAAGCCTGAAGGAAGGCGCTGCGGCTGGGCTTTCTCGATTTTCCAGATGACGGCGCCGGCGGCAAGATGGATAAAGGCGCCGACGACAACCGCTATCTCATTTCTGACGCCTTCGCCCTTCCCGACGCGAACGAAGGCCGCTTATGCGTTAATTTAAAAGACGGATTTGTCAAAAATCGCATTGACACGCGAATTAATAACTACGAAATTACCTAAAAGGGAAAAACAGCAATGTGGTTTGATGGCGGGATATAGATTTCAACGGCTGGGCTGCGACGTATTCACGAGACTTTTCAGTTCTCGGATCCAAATTCCAGTAAAAGGAAAAAGATCATGGCAAAAAGACTAGTTCCGAATTGTTTTGCACTCTCGCATCGGAGGAGGAGTTTGCGTTCGGCGGTTTTGCTCGCAATACTGGCGTTTGGACTTGGCATGACGGCGGGGCGTGTCTGCGCGCAGAACGTTGTTGATGTCGGACACGATGGCGAGAATGTGTCGGCGGTGGCCAGCGACGCCATTATCATGAAGACACCGCCGCCTGTGCCGAAGACCTGGTATGAGGATTACATCATTACCTACCGCGACAACGCCAATCATCGCTTCATCTATAAGAAGGACGACCCAACCAAGCCGCTGCCTCCCGATGACATTATTACCGCGGCGGGCGGGATCAATCTGGTTTATGGGCCTCAGTACTCGGGATCGCTCACGTTGTCCGTGAATACTGCGGTCGTCCCCAAGGGAGCGCGTCCGCGGACGATTCCCGCCATCCGGACCAACGGCTCATTCGATCGCATATCGGTTCCGGGCATCGTCGGGACGATCGAGGCCGCGGGTGTCATCAAAGCGCTTACGATGATAGGGGGCTATGCGCATCGCATCAAGGCGGCGGAAATAGGGACGGTGCGAATGTCGGCGCATCCCAATGCCCTTCGGGGCGAGCTATTCCATACTGAGATTGAGTCCACGGGCGTTTCACCCGTGGGGCGCAAGTTCCTTGTGGCGGATGTCTCGCTCGTGGGTGTGGTTCTGACTCGGTTCTCAGCGCCCTATCAGCCTGTCTCGACTTCAATTTCAACCAAACGCGCCCGCGCAGGTTACGGCGAAGCTACACGTATTCGCAGCGCCCCTGCCGCCAATCCGCAAGCTGCAATGCAACTTGCGAGTTCCCCGGGCTTTTACGTTCAGGGAAGAAAAATCTGCAACAATGATGGCTCCGAGTTTATTATGAGGGGTATCAATTACCCTCACACATGGTATCCCGACCAGCTAAACTTTGCGATTCCCGCCATTGCCGATACGAATGCCAACTGTGTTCGAGTCGTTCTTAGCAATGGTCTCAATACGGGAGAGTGGACTAAGGACAGCATGGCCGATGTACAGAATTTATATAACCTTGTCGCAATTCTTGAGGTTCACGACTGCCTTGGATATCCTGGTAACCTGGACGCAGCCCCATTAAGCACGGCTACCGATTACTGGATTGAGATTAAAGACGCTCTTATAGGCCAGGAAGCTTATGTAATCATTAATATCGCAAATGAGCCTTTTGATAACTCGGTGCCGGCTAGCACATGGGCTAGTCAGCATATAACCGCTATACAGAGTATGAGGAGCGCAGGGCTAAACCATGCTCTGATGATTGATGCTCCCTATTGGGGACAGGATTCCCCCAGACAAATGCGCTTATATGCCCCTAACGTCCTCAACGCAGACCCCAATAAGAATATTATCTTCAGCGTTCACATGTACACCTATTATTATATTGACAGCAGAGTAAACCAATATCTTCTAGATTTTGTTAATGCAAACCTCCCTCTGGTGGTCGGGGAATTTGCCAATGACCAGGGAGCGGGGAAACCCGTCGCAGCCCAGGCAATACTTGACCGATGCAAACAATACGGGACCGGATTTATGGGATGGTCTTGGAAGGGAAATACCCCTGCCGACCTGGCAACACTCGATATCGCTCAGAATTGGAATGGGCCGCCGTATACTGCATGGGGAGAGCTGTTGATCAATAGCAGCAGCGGAATTAAAAGCTGGATACTTCCTTCCGTGGCATCTTTTTCGATCAACAACGGGGCGGACCCAACGGAAAACCTGTATGTACAACTTAATAACATCTGTACGGGCAGCCCGACGGAATATCTCGCGAGCGAGTCAGCGGATTTCAGCGGAGCATCTTGGCTGCCTTACAGCGCGGCCCCGGTATTTACCCTCTCGACAGGCAATGGGATTAAGACGGTTTATTTCAAGACTCGGAACGTGCTGGGAGAATCGAACACGATGATCGGTTCCATCACCTTGGCCGCTCCGGCGCCGCCCATCGTCTCTTCCTTCGCAATCAACAACGGCGCGGACTCCACGGCGAACCGGGCCGTCGTCCTGAATAACTCATGCGCGGGCGCCCCCACGCAATATATGGCGAGCGAGTCGGCGAGCTTCAGCGGAGCTTCGTGGCAGACTTACAGCGCGGCGCCATCGTTCACGCTCTCGACGGGCAACGGACTAAAGACGGTTTACTTCAAGACGCGAAACAGCGGGGGCGAGTCAAACACGATAAGCGATTCCATCACGCTGATGGTACCGATCGCGCCGACGATCACTTACTTTGCCATCAACAATGGCGCGGCCTCGACAACGAACCGGACGGTCACACTCAACAGCGTCTGCTCCACGGATCTCGCTGCGCCGGCAGAATACATGGCGAGCGAGTCGTCGAAATTCACCGGGGCGGCGTGGAAGCCCTATAATGCGGCTGCTTCGTTCACGCTCTCGAGCGGGAATGGGACAAAAACAGTCTATTTCAAGGTAAGAAACACGGCAGGCGTATCGGCGACGGCGAAAGACACAATTAGCAAACGTTGAGCCTCAGATTGATTGGAGCGGGGGATAGGGGGTAGTTTGCGCCATTGACTTTTTCGGGGAAGAGCAAATCCAGCGAATTGAAATTGATGACGCGCGCTATATATTCAAGTCGCTCCGGTCCAGGGGGAGCGAGGCGGCGTTGGTTTCGGCCCAGGCTGCCGCCGCGGCGTTGAGAGGGCTTTTCACATTGTAGCTTTGAAAACAGATCATCTGCGCGATCTGCACGATGAGCGCCGGTAGGCTTTGTCCGGCGCTCCAGTGGTCGCCGATGCATATCTTTTGCGGGTCAATATTCGGGTGGAAGACGGGGGTCAGCATCCGGCAGAAAGGCGGCCGTCGCGGATAATCCATCGGGAGGAAAACTTCGGCGCGATGGACGGCGGCGTCCATGAATCCGCTTTCATTCAGGGGCGCCAGGCCTTGGACGGAAATCTCAAACGCATATTTTTCCGGCGGCGTGCCGTCGGCGGCGAGAATGCGGATGAAAGGGTGCGCCTGAAAAGCCGTCTGCACGTCGCGGTGGTCCGCTTCAAGTCTTCTCAGTCGGGGCGTCATGGCGGGGGATTTCCTTTCGCTAATGGTTGAACATGGCAAAGATCACGGCGATCGCGATAATAAAAACCGTCTGACCGATGCCGATCATCAGGGCCAGTTTGCACAGCATTGAAAACACGGCGGGCAGTTTGACCAGTTCCTTTCGATGCGAGCCAAGCCAGATGCCCATTGCGATGGCGCCGACGGGCGCGAGGCACGGCAGGACGCAGAGAATGAACAGGATAATAACCGTCTTTTTCAGCTGGGGCAACCGCGAAACGAAGTCCACCCGGTTTTGATATTCGTCGGTGGATTCGGGGCGCGCGGAAGTAAAGGTGGCGCCGCAATGACGGCAGCGCACGGCGGCGGCCAGGATGGTTTGTCCGCAAACGGGGCAGGGCTTCTCCTCCTGGCCCCAATAGGATACGGGGATTTCCACGAGAGTGCGATGCTCGGTCTCGGGCGCCTGCGCGCAGCCATAAATGGCGCATCCCTTGTTTTCGGTCCAGCAGTCTTCGTGATATTCGGCGCCGCAGGACGGACAGGCGCGCCGGGCTTCCCGCGGTTGGATGGGCCATCGGCAGATGGCGCAGAGCAGTCCGCCCGAAGCCGCAACGCCGGCGGCGCCGGCAGCCGAGAACGCAGGCGGGAGCGGAGGCGGGACGGCGGACGAGGTGGCGGACGGCAGGGCGGGCGTTGGCGGCGGCGCATTCTGAAGCGCTTGAAGCGGGATTGTTTTCAGAGCATTGCAATTCGGGCAGCGGCCCGTCTTGCCCGCGAATTGATCGGGGACGCGGAAAGTTTTTCCACAGTCGCAGGTAAACCGGATCGTCATGAGGTTTGGCGTTTTTCAAAAACGAAGATGGTCCGCCCGAGCGTGATCTGATCGCCGCTGCGCAGCCGGGTCCGGACCGTGGGCCGCTGATTCACCATGATCGGGCGGTCCGGATGCCGCGCTTCGATCTCGCACAGGTCGCTCGTGGCGCGCAGCGTGGCCGCGAACTCAGGAACTCCGGGATCGTTGAAGAGATAGATTTCGGCGCGCGGCGAAGAGCCGATGCGCATGATGTCCTTGAAGAGGAGGAATTCCTTTCCGGCCAGCGGCCCCTGGATCATGCGCAGCCAGGCGTCGCGCGCCAGGAGTTCCACCAGGCCGATCATGCCGCCGACGCAGGCGCCGATGGCCAGCAGGCCGATCATCCGGCTCCAGAGCGCGCTGGGCTTGTCTGTGCCGAGCAACAGCAGATCAATGGGATCGAACAGCAGCCCGCCGACCAGACCGCCCACCACGCCGCCGAGGAATCCATAGAGCAGCAGGCGCCCCGAGCGCAGGGCGACGCCCTGTCCAAGGCCCATGACGATGCCGGCCAGCATCCATCCGAGCGCCCGTCCGCCCATCTGAATCAGGAAAGCGGTGGCGGTCATCCCCTGGTGTTGGGCCATGATGTTCATTGCGACGGCGCTGATGGGCCCATAGACAATGCCTGCGATGAAGCTGAAGATGAATCCGCCGATGAATCCCAGCAACAGGCCGATCAATCCTGACAGCAATGCCCGGCGCCAGAGGCGGCAGATCAGGCCGTCAATCGTGCCGATGAACAATCCGATCATTCCCGCGACAAGGGGGAAGAGCAGCAAAGAGGAGATTTCATGCTGCGAGGAGAGATCCGAGAGAAGGAGTTCGGCCTGCCGGGCGGATTGCGGCGGAGGATCCGGGACCAGAAACAGTCCGATGGACAGGGAGTTTTTGCCGAAGGGAATGTATTCCACATAGACGCCGACGGTCTGGCCCGGCGTGAGTTCGCTGAGTTCCACCGGCTTTTTTTTTCCGTGTGGCGGCAGCCATTTGGCGTCTTCCGCGATCCAGATTTTTTCGTTTTTCAAGCGAATCCAACCCAGGGAATCCATACCCAATTCGAGGTTGTGGCGCCCGGACGTGAGGTTCGGAACTGGAATGCTGGAGGCGTTCACTTCCTGGACGACGCCCTGTATATAAAGCCGGTCGTCAAAAAACGGCTCGATCACGGCCCAGGCAATGAAGGCGGCCAGAGAACCTGCCATCATGAAAACGAACCAGTTCTGATAATACCATCGGGCCTGATTCCGCGACGATTTGCCGGCTTCGCCGCGCAGGTTCATCTGGCGCTTCAGCAAGTCGTCCACGTGCTCGCTTGCCGCTTCGGCTTTGGTGATGCGAATGATGTCCGTTTGTGAATTGCCCTGGGTTTCATTCATGTCCACATCCTGTTCT
>JAPLSP010000321.1 GCA_026398575.1 Candidatus Sumerlaeota bacterium
TCGCGCTGCCACACTGCGTTGAACGTGTCGCGAGCAGCAAGGGTTTCACTGATTTCCAAGGCCTTGCGGTAGTGCTTCTCCGCCTCCGGCAGGTTGCCCGTGGCCGTCATGAAATCGCCCAGCTTGTTGTGGCTGACGGAGAGATCGCTCTGCCAGTCCGCGTTGCTCTTATCGCGAGCGGCAAGGGTTTCAATGATTTCCAAGGCGTTGCGGTAGTGCTTCTCCGCCTCCGGCAGGTTGCCCGTGGCTTTCATGAGATCGCCCAGCTTGTTGTGGCTGACGGAGAGATCGCGCTGCCACACTGCGTTGTTCTTGTCGCGAGCAGCAAGGGTTTCACTGATTGCCAAGTCGTTGCGGTAGTGCTTCTCCGCCTCCGGCAGGTTGCCCGTGGCCGCCATGAGATCGCCCAGACTGCTGTGGTTGATGGAGAGATCGCGCTGCCAGACCGCGTTGTCCTTGTCGCGAGCGGCAAGGGTTTCACTGATTGCCAAGGCGTTGCGATAGTGCTTCTCCGCCTCCGGCAGGTTGCCTTGGGTCTTGAGTGTATCGGCTCTGGTATTGTAATTCACCGCGCGCCGCCTCAAATCGTCATCGGAACGTTGCTCGGCGCCTTCGGCGGCAGCTTTGTCGCGAGCGGAATGATAGCGCTCGACGGCATTGACAAGATCGTCCATGAGATCAAGACGCCCAATCGTTCCGAGTTTGTCGCGCATATCGAAGGTCATGAAATCAATGAGTTCCTCCGCCTGCGCTCGCGCCGACACTGCTCTTTGCGTGGCGCGATTAGCCTTTCGCCATTGGTATAGGGCAAAGCCGCCGAAGCCCAGCACCACCGCGGCAAACAGCAACACCATGCCGACGGCAATCCGCAGGCGGCGTACCCGCCGGCGCTGCCGCTCGTGTTCACGCTCGAGCTGGCGCTCGCGCAGGCACTGGTCATGGCTCCGCAGCGCGGTTGCCAGTTCTCCGGCTCGTCTCCATCGCTCCTCCGGTTGGCCGGCCACGCATCGTTGGATGTCCTGCCTCAGGACTTCACTTTCGATCTGCCTCTCCCAGTTCCCCGCCAAGGGGCGAGCCAGATCGCCCACCACGATTTGGTATAGCGTCACTCCCAGACTGTAGAGATCGCTCTGAGGCGAAGCCTTTCCGCCTTTTCGCAGTTCTGGGGCAATGTAGTCCCACGTGCCGGCCGTCCCGTCCACTCGCGAGAGATAGACGCTCTTTATCAGTTCGGCATCGGCCGCCGTTCCCAATCCAAAGTCGCTTAGCTTGGCCTGAAGGCTGCCGTCGGGCCGGCGGGCCAGCAGGATGTTGGAGGGCTTGACGTCGCGATGAAAAATGCCGCAGGCGTGGATGGCATCCAGCGCATCGGCAACCTGGGCCGCGACCTCCAGCCGTTCCGCCAGCGAGGGATTGGTTCTGAGCCAGTCCTCCAGGGACGGCCCCTCCACATATTCCATAATAATGTAATAAGGCGGATGGTCCCCGCTCACCATCACGTCCTTGAATTTCACGATATTCTGGTGCGTGGGAAGTTGATCCTTTAGCGCCTCTAACAGGCGGGCCTCGCGCTTGAGCCAGGCGACCCGGTCGCGCTTGAAACAGAACTTGAAAGCGCCTTGTGTATTGGAGCCGGCATTGCGGCCCAGCCAGACTTCGCCGAATTCCCCTTCGCCCAGCATCCGCTCCAACATCCATCCCTGCGAATCGGGAACTACCACGCCAACGGCAGGGCGCCAGCCCAATTCCTCTCTGGATTCCCCGAGCGGTTTGGTCTTTTCGTTCCCGGCCGGTTTGACCAGCGGCGCTATATTTTCTTCGCCTGCCTCGCAAATCTCGAATGGTTCCGCTACGCCTTTGGCTGAATAAAAACCATGGCTGACCCAGGACAGTGGCGCAAGCCCAGTCAGCATTTCCCCTTTCAGGATTGTGCGCGCATTATCGAAGACGCTGCGCGAGAGCAGAATTTGGCCGCCTTGGGCCAGAGACATAATGCGAGCAGAAGTATCCACCTGCATCCCAAGAAAATTCTGTTTCCGTTCTTCGCCATCCAGCTTTTCTATATACACCTCGCCCATGTGTATGCCGACGCGGTCCTGAATCAGATACTCGACTTCGCGGGCGAACGCCCGAACGGCATCCTGCAATATCAGCGCAAAGCGCACGGAATCGGACGGCCGGATGAAGACGATAAAAAAGGAATCTCCTTCGGTAGAGATTTCTTCAGCCTCCTGGAACAGCGCAAGTTTTTGGCGGATGAGGGTATGATGACGTTTGATCAGGGTCCCGGCGGAAGCGTCTCCCAGACGCTGCTTGAGCGCCGTTGATCCCACCATATCGGTGAATAGAAATGTCAGCACGCCAGTACGATGCCGCTGGCGGAACTCCTCCACAGCCTGTAAATTAGATTCGCTTAAATGGATTTCAGTATCAGTTTCCATGCTAAAGCGCCCGCGAGAAGAACATTCTTAACATCTGCAATGCAATCACTTCGGCGGGAGAAAAGCAAGGGCTATCCTGCCCCTTGAGGTTGAGTATTTTGCGCGGATACGCTTGGGATTTTGCGTTCCAGAAACCATGGCTTGCATCGCCTGAGCCAGATCATGAATCTTGCTTATAGATTCCGGCTTTGCGGCGTGATTCGGATTTGACGCTGATGACCGTGTCGCTGCGGACGTCCAGGCCTAGTTTGGCGATCAACGCCTTGAGGTAATCCAAATGCGGGCAGATAGGCGCGTGGTAGTTGTCCTTCGTGATGCAGGAAGACAATTGCACGACGATGCGCTCTTTGCCGATTCCTTCCTTCTTTTGAATCTTCCTGAGCAGCAGCGACAGCTTGCGGTGCAGCGCGCGCCCGCAGCAGCCGCCGCACGTCAGCGACAACATGCGCAGCGGTTTGTCCTTGGGATAATCCGCAAATCCATCCGTCCGTTCATGAAATGCCTTTTCACAATAATAGCCCGGGCAATGCTCTTTCACGATCTCGCATTGAACAACGACGATATAATCCTTCGCAGCCAAATCCATAGCGCTCTCCTTGCATCGTTCCATAGTCATGATGTCCACGCCGTCCATGCCGTCCACGCCGTCCACCAAGACCACCATCCCGTCATCAGGTTGTTCCCATCCTCTAATCGCTTCCCCCTCGCGCAGTCCAGCCTTTTCGCTCCGTGTGCGGCATGGCTTAGCTTGAATCATCGCATATTCGATGGCATAAATTCATCTCAAATATTCATCAAAGGAAGAGAAGATTAATGCGGATAAGAGCGGCGCCAGCTTTTGGAGTAAGGTGGCTCGCCGCCTTCTTTTTTGCGCCAAGGCCATTGAATCGCCA
>JAPLSP010000394.1 GCA_026398575.1 Candidatus Sumerlaeota bacterium
TGCTTTCGCCTTGCCTCAGCTGCCTGTGCCGAACAAAATTCGGCTAAAGGCTTACCATTTTACATTATAATGTTCTGTGAATGATCGTTTATTGTTTTGTCATTCATTATTTTGTTACTGCGCCACCTGAAGGTGGAACTACTAACATTAAGCGATTACTTGCTGAAACGGAAGTTGATGATGTCGCCGTCTTTGACTTCGTAGGATTTGCCTTCCAGGCGCAAATGGCCGAGTCTTTTCACTTCGGCCATCGAGCCGGCCGCCATCAAGTCGTCATACGTGACCACCTCGGCGCGGATGAAGCCGTGCTCAATATCCGAATGCACCGCGCCCGCGGCCGGGGGCGCCAGTGTCCCGCGCCGGATGGTCCACGCGCGCGATTCGTCTTCGCCCGTGGTCAGGAATGAAATCGCGCCCAGCAATTCATAGGAGAGGCGGATGATGCGATTCGCCGCCGGCTCCGTGATGCCATAGTCCGCCAGAAACGCGCTACGGTCTTCGCCGCTCAACCGCGCAATCTCCATTTCGACCGTGGCGCAAATCTGCGTGCCCGCCGTCAATCCCGGTTGCCAGCGGCTTGCGAAACGGCCTGCGGCGTCTTCCTTCGCCGTCAACGACGCTTCGGAAATATTGAATACAACCAGCAACGGCTTGAGCGAGAGGAATTGAAATCCGCGAATCGCTTTGTCCTCTTCCGGCGTCAATGCGATTCCGCGAAGCGGCTGTTCCTGGTCCAGACGGCTCTTGATTTTTTCGAGCGCCGCCTGCTCGGCGATCAGGCGTTCGCGCTCGGCGCCCTGGACGTTCGTCAGCGATCGGGCAAGCCGTGGGAGGCGGTTTTCCACCTTTTGCATGTCTGAAATAAACATTTCCAGTTCGATGGACTTCAGGTCTCCCTCGGGGTCCGGGGCCGCTCCGCTGCCGTCCGGAAACACCCGGATGACGGCCAGCAAGGCGTCCGTAATGCCTAAATGCCGCAGATGCGCCTCGGGCAGTCCTTTGGATTTTTCAGCCGCGTCCGCCGCCACGCCCGCCAGGTCCACATATTTGATGGTCGCGTGCGTCGCCTTCTTCGATTGAAACATTTCCGCCAGCCGGTCCACGCGCGCATCCGGCACTTTGACGACGGCGATATTCGGTTCCACGCCGGCCGCGCCAAAAGCGGAGACGGCGGCCTCCTGTCCCGTCAACGCGTTGTAGAGCGTCGTCTTGCCGCTCTTGGGCAATCCCAGAATTCCAATATCCATGGTGGCGCCTGCCTGTCAATTCCAAGATTGAAACGCCACAAGTAGTTCTCTGCGTTCGCTGGCTGGAAATTTAGACGGTTGCGCCGGACCCTGGCAATGGCTTTCGATCAAAATCGGCCAAGCCTGCTTTTTTTTCTTTCGCTTGCGCCTGCGAGGCGCTCATAATCGCAGCGTATTGAGCATTGCATTACGGTTCTGCGCGGAGTGGGATGGCCGCGGGAGGAGGGCGCGCGAACGCGACGCAACAACGCTATGGATCCAACCGTGACACAAACAGACGACCCGTCTGCGACGCCGCCGTCGCCGGAGGCGCCGCCAGCCCCGAAGAAACGCATGAACTCCATCCTGATCGTGGATGATGAAGAGATCATTCGCGATCTGCTCCAGGAGCGGATTTCATTTACCGGCAAAGTTGACGTGGACACCGCCGGCGACGGGCAGAAAGCGCTTCGCCGCCTGGAGGCGCGCTCCTTTGACGCCGTATTGACGGATATCCGCATGCCCGGCATGAGCGGCATTGATCTCATGAAGAAGATCAAGCAGCAATGGCCGGAAACCGCCGTGCTGATCATGAGCGGATATGCCGAGATGTCCGATACGATCGAGGCGCTGCGCAACGGCGCGGTGGACTTTCTTGAAAAACCGTTCGAGATGACGAAAGTCATGGAAGCCGTCGAGCGCGTCTTCCGACTCAAGAATTATGAATACGACAAAAAAGCGGCGCAGCAATATCTCGCCTCTGAAAATCGCGTCTTTCAGTTCCCCAACAATCTGGACCTATGCCCCATCATCGTGAATGAGGTCACTCAAAATCTGGCGGAACGGGGCTTCGCGGATATCGCGTTTCTCGAAAGCATTCGCGTGGCCCTCAATGAGATGATCTTCAACGCCATCGAGCACGGCAACCTCGGCGTGACGTTCCATGACAAGACTCAGATGATGGAGCTCAATTCCGATTATCATGCCGCGTTGAGGGAACGCGCCCAGATGCCGCAGTATGCGAGCCGCTTCGTCCAGCTGCAATACGACATTGACACCGAAAAAGTCCACTTCGTTATCACCGACCAGGGAGCGGGATTCGATCACTCGAATCTTCCCGACCCGACGGACCCGGCCAATCTGCTGTCCTCGCACGGGCGCGGCATCCTGATGACCCGGATCTATATGGACAAGGTTTTCTACAATGAAAAAGGAAATCAGGTGACCCTGATCCGGTATAAAAAAAGACCTTGAGATTACTCATACAGGAAGCAAGGGCTCATGCAGATAGGAGCGGCGCCAGCTTTTGGAGTAAGG
>JAPLSP010000252.1 GCA_026398575.1 Candidatus Sumerlaeota bacterium
AGTTGGATTTGGGCTTTCATTACTTGGAGGGAGACGGGTGCTTGGTAGTCTTCGAGGCATTCGCGGAGGGCGTCGAGCGGGGTTTTGGATTGGGTGCGCGAGACGCGATAGACTTTGACGGCCAGGGCTTCGGCGGCGCCGGGGGTTAGCCAGTTGGGGATCATTTTTTCGACTGACGCCAAGTCGCTCTCGGCGATCACCACTCCGCGGCGTTTGCAGAGGGCGCGGATAAGGGCGAAGCCTTCGGCGGCGGTGGAGGTGGGGAAGATCGGGATTTTGACGTCCACGCGGCCGGGGCGTTTCAGGTCAACTTCGATCAGGTCGGGGCGGCTGGAGGCGAGGATCCAGATGATCTTGCCGCGATTGCGGGTGTTGCTCATCTCTTCGGCCATCATCGAATACAAGCGCCCGGAAACGCCGGAGTCTTCGCCGCCGCTGTCGCGCTTGCCGAGGGATTGATCGGCCTCATCCACAAACACAAAGCAGCGCCCCAGCGCATGGAGCAGGCGGAAGATTTTTTCGAGATTTCCTTCGCTGCTGCCCACCCACTTGTCGCGGAAGTTCTTGAGTTTGACGACGGGAACGCCGGCCTGTCCCGCCAGGCAGCGGACCATGAATGTTTTGCCCGTCCCCACCGGGCCGCACAGCAGGTATCCCATCGGCAGGGCGTCGAGATCGCTTTTTTGCCAGAGCGCGATGTCCTGCTTCAAGTGCTCCTTGATTTTTTCCTGCCCATACAGGCTGTCGAGCGAATCCGTCGAGTCAATGAACTCAATCAACCCGCCGCAGTCTTTTTCCACCAGTTGCTTTTTCAACTTGGATAAATCATCCGGAGAAATTTTTTCTTTCGTGTATTGCTTTGTCTTGAGCAATCCCTCGACGGAAGCCAATGTGGCGCCCGCCAATTGCTGCGCCATGCTTGTGACGAGCGCCTCATCGCTCCCGAGCGCAGCGGGACACGCCGCCGCCAGCAGGCGCATTCCGGCTTCCATCTCCTGCGCGGTGGGCAGCGGGATCGGGACGCGCGCCACGCGGTTGTTGTTGACAAGGTGCGGGTGCAGGTCGTTGAGGTTTTCGGCGATGAGGAACACCGCCAAGGGCTGCTCGGTGAAGATTGTCTCGGTGGACCAATCGCGCACCTGGAGCGCCATGGCGTTGAGTTCATAGCTCAGGCCGCCCTGGAAGCCCGGCATGATCAGATCGGCGGCGCGCAGGATGCAGGCGATGTCTATATGCTGGTCCTCTTTCAAGCGCGCCAGGTTGCCGCAAAAGCGGAAGTAATGCGTCAGGATGTCAATGGCGTTATAAGGCGCTTTGGGAAGCGTCGGGTTGTCGCGATACCAGGGCCATTGCGTGAAAATTTTTTCGCCCTTTTCTATCCGAATGCCATTGCCGACGTCGTAGCTGAGGATGACATCGAACTTCGGCAGCAGCGCGCGCAGCAGGAAATCCGACAAACTGCCGAGTTCGGACTGCGCCCCGAGCGGCAGCGCCATGCGGTCGCCGACGTTTCCGTGCAGGATGAATTGATTCGAGGCGTTGCTCTCGTAGAGCGTGATCAGGTCCCGCGCCCACGCGGGAAGCGCGGCGACATTGGGGGAAGTAGCGGAGGCAGAGGCAGGAGGCATATTTTTTGTCCTAATGTAAAATGTAAAATGAGAAATGAGAAATGAGAAATGGAAAATGAAACCGCGCGCGGCAGGCATAAGATGCAGGGCTGCGTAATGCTGTTTCCGGGATGGGTTGTCATTTTACATTTCTCATTTTACATTTCTCATTTCTCATTTATTCCTGTTTTCTTTGCAGTCTTTGCCGGCGCCACATTTCCAACTCCGCTCGCAGTGGCGCCCAATAAATGCAATCGGCTTCTCGCTCGAAAGGATCGCATCCCCGCATGGTTGCCATGAGGTCAATTCTCAGCTCTTCAACGCCGGGAGCGAAGCAGCGATAATGGCAGGCATGTCCGCGCGCCAGCGATTGCGCTTCCAAAGGAGGAAAAAAAATCTTTTCGGCTTTAAGCGCCCTCAGAGCGTCCGTGATGCTTTGGACGTCGCCCGGCTGCATGCCAATGGCCAGATCCAAATCGCGGCTAAAATCCGCCGCGCCGTATAACACGCACGCCTGGCCACCCATCACGAGGAACCGCGCGTTCGAGCTCTTCACAATCGAAAGGGCTTTGTGAATCGGGTTCGGGATCAAAGGCGCCCCCCCACATAAGATAAATGGGCCAAAGCGCGCCGCTGGCTTCAAAGCGCTCCTGCGGCGTCATCTTTGCCCGCTCCATCATCTCCTCAGAAAAGAGAGACGAACATGGATCGTCTTCGCTGTCTTTTATTGCATCCATCGTGGCGATAATCATGCTCCGGAGATTGGGCAGGAGTCAAGCGCCGCCAATCAAACATAAGCTGCCCACCAATTTGCGCCTATGCGCCCGTGCACCGCGTTCCTGTTTTCCCATTTTAATTTTGTTGGCCTGTTTGGGCTTTACCGGCGGCAGGATGGAATGATAAGAATTAGCGCGAAAAATCATATTGAGGCAGAGCGAAGAGGCAAGGCGCCGGGGAATGAGAATTTGCTGCAAAAAGCGAACCCATCCGCCAGCGGCGTCAGCGAGGGTCTCGTGGTCCTTCAATTTTGTTTTGACAGGTAGGTGCAGGACGCCGGACCGCAAATTAAGCTTCACGCATTTGTGCGGTCCGGCGTCCCGCACCTACCATTGCCCGTCATTTCAATATTGAAAGACCACTTGTGACGGTGGCAATTTCATCCGCGCGAACAGGAGGATTCCCATGAGCGACGTTATCGGTCCGACAAAACTGGGCAAATTGGTTGGCGCCCTGTTCATCATTGCCTGCCTTGCCGGAGCGGGATATTTTTTCCGGGATGCGCTGTTTCCGGCGCTGGGAATTGAAGGCAAAAAGAAAATGCAGCAGCTACAAATGGGATAACGCCAATAAGATCGTCAAATTCCCGATCAATGTGTGGATCGGCTGGCTGCCCATTGTCGCGGCCAATCACGGCTTTGCGCCCAACAAGGAAAGCGTGTTCTTCAAGAATTATGGATTTCAGGTGGATCTGAAACTGATTGACGATCCGGTGGCCGCCCTGAACGCTTATGCCGCCGGCGAGAGCCATATTCTTTGGGGCACGCTGGACATGATGGCCTTGTTCGCGCCGGAATTGATGAAAGACTCGCGCCTGGCGCCTCGCATCTATCAACAGATTGACTGGTCCAGCGGCGGCGACGGCATCGTGGTTCGCAGCAGCATCGCCTCGGTGCGCGATCTGAAGGGCAAAACGATCGTTTATGCGCAAAACAGCCCGTCGCAATACTTCATCAACAACCTGCTGCTCAACGCCAGCATTCAGCCCCGGGAGGTAAACAACAAGTTCACCGCGACGGCTTTTGAGGCGGCCGCCGCCTTTGTGGCCGATCCGAAGATAGACGCCTGTGTCTCGTGGGCGCCGGACATCTACACCATCCCTGAGAAGGTAAAGGGAACGCGCACGCTGACCACGACTGCCGACGCCAACAAGCTGATCGCCGACGTGTGGGCCGCGCGCGCGGACTTCGCCAAGGACCACCCGGAGATCATCGAAGGTCTGGTGGCGGGCATTTTCGAAGGGATGCGGATGCTCAAGAACGACGCCGTCAAGGGACAAGCCGCCCAGTGGCTGGCCGAGGGGTATGGGATGAACGTGGATCAGATCAAGGGAATGTTCAACGACGCGCATCTGACCAACTTTGCCGAGAACAAGGAGTTTTTCCTCAATGCCAATTCGCCGGCGAATTTCGAACGCACCTGGAAAAACATCACCTTCGTTTATCGCGAGCTCAGTCTGATCGCAACGCCCATCCGCTTTGATGAAGTCATGGATTTTTCGGTCATCAAGAAGTTAGACGAGAGCGGCAAATTCGCGGACATGAAGAATGAGAACATTTCCAGCTTTACGCCAACGTCTTATCAAAAGGTTTCGGCGGAAAAACCCATCATCACGCAGATCATCCGCATCAA
>JAPLSP010000267.1 GCA_026398575.1 Candidatus Sumerlaeota bacterium
CTCCCTTCTCCGTGTCTCCGCGTCTTCATTTAGCGGACATCCGGCGCAGGCGGGTTTGGGTTTGCAGTAACGATTGCCGACGGCCACCAGCAAGGCGTGATATTCGTTGTAGAGTGCAACGTCGCGCCGGACCGATCGCTCGAAGAACGACCTCGCCTCCTCGTATTTTGTGCCCTCGGGAAACCATCCGTGCCTCGCGCCGATGCGCAGCGTGTAGGCGTCAATGACAAAGACGGGACGTTCAAGCGCATAAAGAAGGATCGAGTCCGCCGTCTCGCGCCCGACTCCATGCGTGGCGAGCAATTCGGAGCGCAGCGTCGCGTCATCCACTTCCTCCAGGCGATCCAAATCCCCGCCGCAGCGCTGGATGAAATAATGGCAGACGGATTGCAGCCGGCCGGCCTTGATGTTGTAGTAGCCGGCGGGGCGGATGAGTTCGGCGAGCGCGGCGGGCTTAAGCGCGGCCATCCTATGAAAGTCCAGCGCGTCCGCCCGCTTCAGGTTCTCAATCGCCTTCTCGACATTTTTCCAGTTGGTATTTTGCGTGAGGACGGCGCCGATGATGATCTCTTCGCGCGTCTCGCCCGGCCACCAATGCCGCGGCCCGAAAAACGCGAACATGCGCTCAAACGCCCGCCGGCCAACGGCGGGCTTGGCGTGGAGTTTTGCCGAGAAAATAGACTTATTCATAGAATTGGCGACGGTGTTGCCGAGGAATACGCCATTGACAATAGACTTTTAAGCATCTCTTATCGGGAAGCATGAATATACTTCATCCAGTTCTTTTTCAGAACCACGACAGGGCAAACGCCCCGAGCGAAAAACGCTATTTTCTTGGTATTCAGGTCGGCAAGCCCAATTTGTCGATCCAGCTGCATTAGGACAAGATTGCCCGGAAGCATTGTAACATATCTCACGTCGGACCGGCCCAGGAAGAGCGATAGAGAGGTTTCATCATTTGTGAAACGCGGATAGGGCCCCACATGTATTGCGCGCCAGATTCTGTCGCTTGGAAGGCGCAAGTCTGCGATTACCTTGGTGTAATATTCATACAGGGAACCTGTTATCTGTGCCTCCATGTCACGTGAACTGACAATTCCATCTGCTACGCTAGAAACAAGGCATCGGCTCGTTGCGTCATTTTCACGCATCCAAAGATCCAGCGAGCCGCTGTCATTTCGTCTGAAATAAAGGTCTCCCCAATAGTATCTGCGGTCGGTCAATTGAACCGACTCGCTAGTTGCAAGGCTCTTGCTTTTAAGCACTTTCGAATAGGGACCCTCAAGATAGAACACGGTACCAATATCCGGCGCCAGCCGGGCGGGCGATGAATCAATTTGAAAGGACCCAAGGCTTGAGCTAAATGACGGCAGAAGAATCAGCAATAACCAGATTGAATGGGAGGATGTCTGCGCAACAAAAGAGGCACGGAAGCCCAATTCTCTTTGACAACTATTCTCAGAAAAAAGACCGGAGCAAAATGGCCATTCAATCAGGAAAGAGAGAAGAAATGAAATCAGCAAAAAACCAATCAGCAAGCCAAGCGCGGTATTGCGCAGCGGCCCATCTGAGAAGAAAGCATCCATCGGTATCAGGACAAGTATTAGTCCTCCCGCAACTCCCGAAAACAAATTCGCTTTGACCATGGTCTCACAGGATTGCCGCATGGGCAACTTGAAGACCTGCGCGATGACGAAAGCTTCAAATACCCCAATGAGAACATTGAGAGCCACAAATGCAGGCAAGGCTCCTATAAACAGCTCTCCAGTACCGGCATTAGCATAGGCGCAGCAAGGGAGCCAAAGCAGTGAAAGCAAGATTAGCCAGATTCTCATAGGCGTCAAATTCGGCGCAATCAGGAGATAGCGGATATTAGCCAGCCTTGGCGCTTTGCCGCTCGGGGCCGGGGCGTTGAAGGCGGTTGACATAGTCCGGCCAGAGCGGGCAGTTCAGGTCTATCCAGCATTTGACCCGGTGCATTTCGTCGCGGGTGAGCGTGACTTCGTGATGGCCGGCGTTCAACGTCTGCCACAGGCGGCTCTTGAGCGTGCCGAAGGTCATCGGCGCCGCCAGAGTGTGGCGCAGCTGATACCGGTAGTTGAAGTAGTTGACGAATCCGCCGGCGATCAATGTGCGATACGACGCCGGCACACGGTCGTTGTCGAGCGAGGCCGTCAGGTTCAGTTTGCGGGGATGGCGGCTGTCATGGCAGCGTATGCATTTTGCGTCCCACACGGGTTGGACAATCCGCTCGTAAGAGAACGGCGCCGTCCCCCAGGACGGCGGCTCGAGCGCGCCAGGCTCGCGGCGGCTGGCCAGGCTGGGCTTTACGAGCGGAGTGGATTGGCGGTTATCGTGGCAGCCGACGCATCCGCGCTGCTCGCCGGGCTGCAACTGTATGACGCTTCGCATCCGCTGAATCTCATTCAAGTTCTCATCCAGAGCCTGGAAGTAGAGCACCTTTCCCGCGGGCGCATAGAAATTGGCCGAGCCGTCGCTCTCCACAGTTGCTAGCCCCCATACGGCCTTTGCCACGTAGCTGGGCCATCCGGATGGACCGCTGACCTTGTGAACCGGCGCCGCATAAAAGTCCTCAAACACCGGGCCATGGTCTTTCCGGTATTCGCCGTTGGGCAGTTGCTCCAGTTGCGAGCGGACTTCCTCGCACACCCGGATATATTTCACCTTGCCGCGCGGCGCCTGCGGTTCGAGTTCCCGATAAATATCTTCCACAACAAACTGCCCAACCGGCGCGTCCTTGGATTCGCCGGCCATGCGCGGCTCATAGCTGCTGACCGTTGGCGGGCGGCGCACGAGTTGCAGCGGGGTGGGGGACATGCTTCCTATCGCAGGATCCAGATACAGCAGCTCGCGATTACCATAGCGATCAATCACATAAAGCCCGAAGCGGTCCGCTGGAGCGTGACTGACCAGGAAATAATCGCGCGCCACCGGCGTGGGATCGCGGAAGCATTCCACTCTGGTCCAGCTCATGTTATAGTGCGGCGTCACGTCCGGCGTGATGTTGGTGATGGCGCCGGAATCAAACGGCCCTTTGGACAGATCAATCAATCCGACCGGGCCGTTGTGATCGCCGCCATGCGAAATGAGCGTGCAGCATATCTCGCGCAGGCCGGGTGTCTCGCGGCCATTGATGTAGCAGTTGGGCGTATTGTTGCCAAAGACGAGCTCGGGATGCGTTCCGTCGGGATGAATCGCCCAGAGCGTGTGGCCGAAGTCGGCGCCTTTGTCCAGGTACTCCGAGCGGGTCCAGAGGATGCGGCCGTCGCGCATCATGGCCGGGGACCACTCGCTCAGATTGGCGAACGAGAGCGGCTGGATGTTTTCGCCCTTCGCGTTCATGCGGAACAGCACGAACGCCTGCGGACGCCAGCAAAGAAACCGGCTCCGGCAGCGCGTGGAAATGAAAGAGATGTCGCCATCCGGCAGGGGGCACGGATAATAGTCATGATACGGTCCGTCGGTCATCTGCTGCGTCTGGCTTCCGTCGCTGTTCGCCGCCATCAGATGCCAATAGCATTCCTTGCCGGGGTTTTGGCTTTTGTCCGGACGGAATGCGAAATAAATTTTCTGCGCTGAGAAATCCGCCACCGGATCGCGGGCAATGCCGCCGGCGGCGTCGAAGAGAGTGACGAGCCGCGCTTCTTCCGGCGCCAGGCGTCCATCGCGGCCTGGAATCTCCAACACGCACACGCTGCCGCCGGGCCGGAACTGCGAATCGAGAATATCGCTGTAGTTGTGCGACGACAGATAGGGATGACGCTTGACGAAAAGAATCTTCTGCAGCGGCGCGAGGTCGGGATCGCGGAACATCAAGCGCCGCTTGGACATGCGCGCTTCCAGATAAAGCGATTCCTCAGCGTCTGCCGCAGATGACGCCTGCCTCCGCCGCAATTCCGTCAATTGCTTTCGCTCTCCGGCGAGCTCCAATCCCTTGTCCGCAAGCCGCCCGATCATCTCCTCCATCTGCGTCAACGTGCGATCCAGCGGCATCAGCCGGGCGATGCGCCCCCAATACGGTTCGCCTCCGGGCAACGCCGGGCGTTCCACCTTGAGCGGCGAGAGATGATCGCCGGCGTTCATTCGCTGCCACGTCGCGCGTTCGCAGAGGAAGGCGTATCGGAGCAGCCCCTCCCAAGTTATCGGCTCCGTCAGCGGCGCCGGCGGGACATAGGACGCCGCTGCGGGCGCCTTGGGCTGTCCGATGACGCTCGAAGCCTTGAGCGCGCCTGCCGGCTTCCATTGTTTGCCGTCCAGCGAAAGACGAACCTCGACATCCGTCGGGACACGGTCATGAAAGCGGCCTTCGCGGTCGCGGGAAAAAACAACTTTGGCGACCGGCGCCGGAGCGGGCAGTTCGATCTGCGCCCACTCTTCATTCGCCGAAGCCGCAATCCAACTGTGGCTGTTTCCGTAGAGGCCGTCGTTGAGATGCGCAATCTGGTGGATGCTGTAGCCCGGCAAACAGGAAGACGCGCCGGCCTTGGCGCCGTCTTTCGCCAACGCCAGATTGCGCGCGCCGTCGGGACCATAAATTTCCAACTCGTCAACACACGGCTGGCCTGAGTTGCTGGCGCGGATGACAAGCCGCACGAATTGCGCCTTTTGCGCCGGGAAGGAGATGGCATTTGGCTTGGCCGGATCAACAGGCGCCTCAACTGCCTGAGCTATGAACGCAAGAGCAGATAGAAGCAAAGCTAGAGGTTGACGCCTTAGCGCTAATATTCGTTTGTACGATGACATAAGGGCATATTTTTTCAAATTGAGTCTAAAGAATCTTAATCATTCGTGAGAAAGAAGGCTCAAGCAGAATCTATCTTGATATCCACTCGCGGCAGTTCACCGAGGCGCCCGTCGAAAAATTTCCGCGCGCTATCCAGGCAACTCTGCGCCATGCGCGCGTTCGCTTCAAGCGTATTGGAGCCAACGTGCGGCGTGAGCGCAACATTTTCGAGCCGCCGCAAGTCCTTGTCGGGCGCCACAGGTTGGTAAGGCTCATTCTCGAAAACGTCCAATGCCGCCCCTGCCAACTGGCCGCTTGCGAGCGCGTCATAGAGCGCGATTTCGTCCACGACCGCGCCACGAGCCGTGTTGATCAACATCGCGCCAGGCTTCATTCGCGCCAACCGATCCGCATTGATGAGGCGCCGGGTTTGCGGATTCGACGGCAGGTGCAAGCTGAGGACGTCGGCTTCCGGCAATATGCTGTCCAGATCGTTGGTGTAATTTGCCGCGCCATACTCGGCGAACAGTTCAGCCAATGGGCGGCGCTCCTGATATTCTAACTGCTGCGCCGACCGCGCGCCGATCGCCAACACCTTCATCCCAAAGCCGAAATGCGCCATCGCTGCCACGCGCCTGCCAATGCTTCCAAAACCGACAACAGCCAAGGCCTTGCCCCGGATTTCCATTCCCGTGCGCGAAACGAACTCACCCTTGCGAAAGCACGCATCCAACATGCAGACGTGTTTGGCCAGAGCGCCGATAAGCCACATCGTATGCTCGGCGACGCTGACGTCCAGGACGCCGGGCGTATTGGTAACAATGATTCCGTGTTGGCGCGCCTGGGCTTTGTCAATGTTGTCATGGCCGACGCCGAATCGCGCAATCAGCGCGCCGCGCCCGCCCGCCGATGCAGCAAGAGCCTCATAAAGCAGACCGCAATATTTATCGGCGCCCACAATCACCGCCCGCGCGCCATGCGACCGTATTGCTTCGGCCAATCGCGCCTCTGCGGCAGGCGCCGGTTCCGTGTGCATTCCTTGAGCAGCGCGGAAGACCGCTTCGGCTTTGCGATATTGCTTTTCCGCGACCAGGAGGATGTCATTCATTTGTTCTTAGCACAGCGGCAATAAAGGTTTTTCAGGCGATTTGGGGTTGGGAAGGAGTTTCTTTTTCAGCGGCGAAATGTGCCAATCCATTTCTTCGAGCGGAACGGCGCCTAACAAGGGTTCCGCTCCGCGAGGCAATTCAATGGCGCGAACATGGCATGAGCGCCCTTGGACCTCAAGGTTGACAATTCCAAAGACTTTATATGTATGTTCACCGCCATCGGCAGTGTACACGCATACCGAGCCCAATTCGTCCAACTTAAGGCGGCTGATCATTTCGGCGGGCAGCGCGAGCTCCGCCGCGCCGGAATCCACCGTGGCGCTGCAAATAACATTCTTGCCGCGCCGATGCTTAGGCAGAAATTTGTTCTGCCAATTCTGCAGCTTTATGCGAACTCGAAAAATACCCACAGGGATGCTCCTTTCGCCTCCAAAGGGCGTTTCTTTATGCCGCATGGAGTTTTGCGGCGCCAGTCTTTTTTCACTTGAAACGTGACGGTCCTGGATTTGTTTCCATTGTTCGCCAAATCCGATGGGTCGCCTGATTTGCAGTATATCAAACCGGATAAGCTCCATCTGGCGGCGCCCGGCTACGCCAAGTGGCGCGAGGCCTTGGAACTGATTTTTGGGAAAATAGATTTGCAGCAATAGGATACGTTGTATTCCCCGTATACTGCCATTAAGGACAGAGTGTTACCGCAGATGGATTGTACCCAGGCGGAAGTCTATGACCCAGCGACCGCCTCGCAGGAAATCAAGCCCAAGTAATCCATCAATGGTAGTGGACGGTGGGAGCGTGTGGCACACAATATGACCATTGGGTCCAGTGAGCCGGCTATTTACAAGGATGAGGCCGCTCTTGGGTGTGAAGAGCGTTTTCATAATACCACTACCATGTCATCAGGAATAGCGCCAAAATACAGGATGGCGCATTCACGCGGGCTCAGCTTTCTGGCTTTGCGATAGAGCTCATCTCGATTCTTGCTGTGGAACAGGAGCGTTCCCGAGACAACCTGCAAACTCGCGTCGGTTTCAGGATTGCCAACCAAAACCCACTCGTCTGGAAACCGATCCTGCATTTCGTGGTACGTGCAAATGCGCTTCATGATGCCAATCCCGTCTTGCAAGTCTTTCCTGAGATTGTGAACGGCTATCGCTGCGTGTCAAATGTTTTCCGGGACTTGGGGGCTAGAACACAGCCACCTTTACACTGCGGATCGTTCTGTCAGTGAACGGCACGTCTAGCCTTAAAATTATCAATCCGCCCCAGCGCCTGTCCGCCGCTCGCAGCAATATGCTACGAGTTCGGGGACTACTTCCTCCCACCCCACGGGCATGAAGTGAATGCCCGCGACGCCGGGCGTGGCAAGCGCCACGTCAATGACTTCCTTCGCGAACGTGACGCCTTCGGCTTTGGGGTCCGAGGCGGCCTCGAAGCGCTTGATGACGTCGTCGGGCACGCTCATGCCGGGCACTTCGTTTTTCATGAAGCTCAGCGCCTTGGCTGAGCGCGCCGGCATGACGCCGATAAGGACTTTGGCTTTGCTAAAAAGCCCCGCCTTATGCAGCGCTTGCGCCCATTCGCGGAAGCGCGCGACGTCGAAGACGGGCTGCGTCTGAAAGAACTCGGCGCCCGCCTCGACTTTTTTCATCAGATGCATCGCGCCGATCTTCAGTTCGAGGCCGAAGGGATTGGCCGCCGCGCCGAGGGTGAAGTCCATCGGAATGACGGGCGATTTTTGCGAGAGGCGGATTTCTTCGCCCGAATAAAAGCGCCCCTGCTTCATCTGCGCAAGCATCATCAGGTAGTTGACGGAATCGAAATCGAAGACGGGCTTGGCGCTGGGATGGTCGCCGAGGTGGATGTAATCGCCCGACAGCGCCATGACGTGCCGCACGCCCATCGCGTAGGCGCCGATCAAGTCGGCCTGCAGGCTGAGGCGATTGCGGTCGCGGCAGGTGGATTGCAGGATGACTTCGAGGCCTTGGCCGAGGATGCAATGGCAGGCCGGCAGCGGCGCCATGCGCAGCACCGCCGACGGGCAGTCCGTGACGTTGATGGCGTCCACATGTCCACGCAGCAGGGCGCAGCGCTTGATGAGCGGCGCAAAATCCGGCGCCTTCGGAGGGATCAGTTCGCAGGTGATGACAAACTCGCCCGCGCGAATTTTTTCGGCAAACCGCGTCTGCCCGGCGGCGGATTGAATTTGAGATTTGAGATTTGAGATTTCAGATTGCGGATTGCGGATTACGGATTCCATTCCGGCTATTGGCTTCCGGCTTCCATCTTCCGGATTCTGATTGGGCAATTGAGCGTTGGGTATTGGCTGTTGGATATTGGATATTGGAGGTTGGATATTGGATATTGGAGGTTGGATATTGGAAGTTGTCTCGGTCATGACTCATCGCCTCCCCGCGATTTCATGTCGTAATATTTCGCTTTCCACGGGGATGGCGACAGCGCGTGTCCGCGCCAGTCAATTGTCTTATTGAAAAATAAATTCGCCCAGGCCGACGTGCCGAAGAGCGACCAATCCACCGCCGGCTGCGGTTTTTTCAGGTGTTCGAGCTGCCCGAATAATTCGGAGGATTTATAGATGCGCACCCACACGCATTTGCGCTCGGGAAATACTTCGCAATAGCCGTCGCGCGTCCCTCCGCAGGGTCCATTGCGCAGCTGCTTGGGGCATTGCATGGGACAGACAAGCCCCGTCGTGCGCGCCAGGCATTGCCCGCACGAATGGCATCCGAAAAGAAATTCCTTTGAGCCGCGTTCGACGCCGAACAACATGCGATAGAGCCATGACTTTGCATTGCCACGATGAAACATTTTTTTTCCTCGAAACCAGTCTATTTTTCGCTCGCTTCTGGTGTTGAATAATATCGTATTCTCCTCCGAATGCCAGCTTTTCTTATAGTAATAAAAGAGATACTCTTGGTATTGCGGAATTCCCTCGCTTCCGGGCGGAGAAACCGATATAAGTATCGCCATTCTTTTGCGTGGCTTGCAGCACCGATGATTCGCAAAGTCCGACTCAAGTATTTCAAGCAATTCGAGGATCAGGAATTCGATCTATCGGATCATGTTATTTTGGCCGGCCCTAATAATTCCGGCAAGACCACGCTTTTGCAGGTGATTTCCGTCTGGCAGTTGGCGTTGCGGCGTTGGCTTCTGGAGCGAGGGGCAAAAACCAAGGCAAAAAAGCGCGCTGCAATCCCAGTCACGCGGAAGGATTTCACTGCGGTTCCCTTGCGCGAGATGAATCTGCTTTGGACAAATACTTCGGTTTCTCTGCGGAAAGACGACGTTGAATCCGGAAAACCCGGTTTCCCTCGGATCATGGAAATTGCTCTGGAGGGCGAAGATGCTGGAAAGCCATGGGAACTGGCAATCGAATTCCGGTATCAAAGCACTGAGCAGATATACATCAAACCTTGCGACCGGCATATCGAAGAGATTCCTTTGGCGATTACGCGGGAAGACGAACCGTTTCGAGTTGTTCACATTCCTCCGTTTTCAGGGATAGGATCGGAAGAGACGCTTTATGTTCAGCCGGCTTATCAGGACCTGTTGATCGGGCAGGGAAAAGCCGGTGATATTCTCAGGAATTTGCTGCTGGAAGTATATCAAAAAAGCCCCGAAAAGGGATGGCTGGCCCTTTGCCGTCACGTCGAGGAAATTTTCGCATATCGGCTCTTGCCCCCGCAGCATGAAGGCCGCCCGTTTATCTTGTGCGAATACTTGCGCGGGATCCCGAAAGGCAAGGGAACCAATGGATTGCCACAGCTGGACGTGGCCAGCGCAGGGAGCGGTTTTCATCAAGTCCTGCTGCTGCTTGCGTTTTTTTACGCGCGTCCGGCCACAGTGTTGCTCTTGGATGAACCGGACGCGCATCTTCATCTGATACTTCAGAAACAAATATACAATTTGCTGCGCCGGATTGCCGCGCAGCAGCGCTGTCAGTTGATTATCTCCACTCATGCCGAGGTGCTGATTGATAATACTGGTCCTGAGAATATCATCTCGTTTTACCATAAACCGCATCGCCTGATCGGCAAAATGGAGCGGGATCAGCTGCGAGAGGCATTGAAATGGCTGCCCGCCACGGATATATTGCAGGCCGAGCGTTCCCCGGGGGTGTTGTATTTGGAAGGCCCGACGGATTTTGATCTGCTCCAGGCTTGGGCCGATGTGTTGAGGCATCCGATGAAGAGCTGGTTTGCGGATAACCCGTTCTGGCACTGCAATCAAGGCAGGAATCCTGCGGAAGCGAAGGGCCATTTTTTTGCGCTTCAGGCAATAAAGCCTTCTCTTAAAGGGTGCTTGCTGCTGGACGGAGACAACCGCCAATTGCAGGATCATGAAGTGAAAGCGGAGGGATTGATCGTAGCGCGATGGAAGCGCTATGAGATTGAAAGCTACTTATTGCATCCGACGGCGCTGATGCGGTTTGTCCAATCCAGGGCGATTCCTTTGGCGGCGGCAGCGGCCGAAGAGTATCTGCGCGACCGGATGCCGCCCAGCGCCTATCGCGATCCATTGAAACCGCAGGAATATTTTGAAGAAATAGCCGCCAGCAAAACGTTGCTGCCGGGTTTTTTCAAATCTGCGCAAGTGAATATTGACAAGGAAGATTACTTTCAAATTTGCCAGGAAATGAGACCGGAAGAAATTCCGGATGAAGTTAAGCAAAAATTGAATCGCTTGGCGCTAGTATTTGGCATCTTATCTCCAAAGTGATCCAGAGACTATGGCGAACTCGAATAATCGCAGAAATTTTATTAAAGCGGCGGCGGGCGTGGCCGGCGCCGGATGGGCGTTGGGGGCTATGGGGCTTGGCGGATGCGCCACGTCTCGCCCGGTGTTTGCGGCGCCGGGCGCGTTCAAGGCGCCGTCTCTGCAAACCGTGCGCATGGGAATTGTCGGCGTCGGAGGGCGAGGCACGCATCTGTTGAACCAGTTCCTCAGCATTGATGGCGTCGAAGTCAAAGCGGTCTGCGACATCGTGGAGAGCAAGGTGGCGAACGCGCAGGACAGCGTCGTCAAAAAAGGACAGCCCAGACCGGAAGGCTATGTCAAAGGCGAATGGGATTTTCGCTCTATGTGCGATCGCGGGGACTTGGACATGGTCGTCACGGCCACGCCCTGGGATTGGCATACGCCGGTGTGTCTGGCGGCGCTGAAAGCCGGGAAGCACGCGGTGACCGAGGTGCCGGCCGCCGTCACGCTGGACGAATGCTGGCAGCTGGTCGAAACATCCGAGGCGGCGTCCCGGCATTGCGTCATGCTGGAAAACTGCTGCTATGGGCGCAACGAGTTGTTTGTCCTGAATCTCGTGCGCAAGGGCCTGCTCGGCGAGGTGCTGCACGGCGAATGCGGTTATTGCCACGACATGCGGGCGCTCCAACTTTCGGACAAAGAAGAAGGGAAATGGCGCCTGGCGCCTGCGATCAAGCGCAATGGCAACGTTTATCCGACGCACGGCCTGGGTCCGGTGGCGCAGTGCATGGATATCAATCGCAGCGACGCCTTCGACTATCTGGTCTCCATGAGCTGCAATTCGCGCGGCCTCCAGCTGTTTGCCGCGAAAAAATTCGGCCCCGAAAGCCCGCAGGCCAGGCAGAAATACATTCAGGGCGACGTCAACTCCAGCTTGATTCGCACGAAGCAGGGGAAGACGATCATGCTCGTTTATGACGGCGACACGCCGCGCCCCTATAGCCGCATCAATCTGGTGCAAGGAACCAAAGGCATCTGCCAGGGCTACCCGGATCGCGCTTATATCGAAGGGCTTGGGCGAAGCGGCGAATGGCAGGAGGCGGAGACGCTTTACGAGCAGTACGATCATCCGCTCTGGAAAAAGCTGGAAGAGAAAGCCAAAGGCAGCGGACACGGGGGCATGGACTTTATCGTCTGTTATCGCTTGATTCGCTGCTTGCAAACAGGCGAGCCTATGGACGCGGATGTTTATGACGCGGCGGCCTGGAGCGCGGTGACGGAATTGAGCCAACGCTCGGCAGCCGGCAAATCCAAGGCGATGGATTTTCCCGACTTTACGCGCGGTCTTTGGAAAACAGCCAAGCCGCTGGGAATTATTGAAGGATAAAGGAGCCCAATGTACCGCAAGTTTTACGGCCTTGCCGAAGCCCCCTTCAACCTGACGCCCGACTCGCGCTTCTTGTTCCTCAGCAAAAAGCATCGCGAGGCGCTGGCGGCGGTGCTGTATGGCCTGGATCAGCGCAAAGGATTCATCGTCCTGACGGGAACCATCGGCGCGGGAAAGACGACGATCTGCCGCGCGCTGCTGACGGAGCTGGACTCTGAAGGCACGCGAGTGGCCGTCATTCTCAACTCGTTTCTCAACGATCTGGAATTGCTCCAGGCCATCAACGATGAATTCCAACTGCCGTCCACGACCGATTCGCGCAAGCACTTGATTGACTGCTTCAATGATTTCCTCTTGCAGCAGCACGCCGCCGGACGCGCCGTGGCCGTCGTGATTGATGAGGCGCAGCACCTGTCGCGCGAAGCCCTGGAACAGATTCGCATGCTCTCGAATCTGGAGACGGAAACGGAAAAGCTGATTCAAATTGTCCTGATCGGCCAGCCGGAGCTCGATGACAATCTGCGCCGCCCCGAACTGGAACAATTGAACCAGCGCATCACGGTCCGCTATCACCTGACGCCGCTGAGCGAGGCGGAGATGGCGCAATACATCCGGCACAGGCTTTTCGTGGCGCGCGCGCGCATTGAAATCGAATTCAAACCCGAGGCGCTGCGCGTGATCTTCGCCTTTTCGCAGGGCGTGCCGCGCAAGATCAATCTGATCTGCGACCGCATTCTCCTCGCCGGCTACGGCGAAGGCGTTTACGTCATGGACGAACGGCTGGCGCGCCGGGCCGCCGCCGAGCTGGACGGCAGTTTGGACGCGGGCGCGCCGCGGGTGACCACCACCGCCTCCCGCGCCGGCAAACCGCGCGCGATCAGTCCGCTCTGGATGGGCGTGGGGTTGGCCGTATTGGCGATCTTGTGCCTGGTTGGCGCGATTTTATTGGGGTATTGGGCGGCAAAACGCCGCCCCCCCGGCCCGCCGGCGGCGGGAATCCTGGCGCCGGGCGCCGTCAATCCATCGGAGGCGCGCAACGCTTCCCAGCGCCCCAAGCCTGAAGGCGGGACGGCGGGCGAAAGCGAGCTGGACGATATCGGGGAAGGCGTCGCTCCCGGCGTCGCGGCGGCAAAAGTTTTGGCCAAAACCCCCCGTGCGCGCATCCGGACGCCCGAATCGCTGGCATGGGTTTTCCAGGAAAAGACGCTCAACGGCCAGCCCATCCGCTATCTTCAAGTGGCCGATGAAAAGCACGCGCTGGCCGCGGCGTTCTGCACGCTGCTCGACGCATGGGGCGAAACGCCCGACCTGGAATCCTACAAACGCGGCGACGAGGCGGCCTATCGCAGCGTCATCCATAGCTACTATACGCCCGGAAGAAAAATCCGCATGGTAGCGCTCGACAACAAAACGCTGGCCGACGCCCTGCTCTTCGATCTGCCTCTGTTGCTGGAACTCGATGAAAACGCCACGTCTCCCACGTCGCTGGCGCCATACGTCACGCTGCTGCACGCGCAAGGAGAGGCGCTGACGATCAGCGATCCTTTCAATGGCCTGCGCACCGTGCAACTGGCCAAGTTCAGCCGTCTGGTAACGGGCATTTCCGTTCTGTATCGCGACGCGAATGCATGGGGATCGCTGACGCGGGGCGAGGAAAGCGAAGCGGTCCTGTCGCTTGCGCGTTTTCTCAAAAGCCGCAAGTTCATCACCGCGGGAGGCGTGAACCGCTATGACGTGCGGCTGGAGGAGGGCATCAAGAAATTCCAGAAGTACTATCGGCTGGACGGCGCCGGGGAACTGGATTCGCTGACCCAAATGCTGCTGGCGACGCAGGCGGATTCGGCGCGTCCGCGGTTGCAGGGAAGCGAGATGTAGCCGACGATGAGCACAATTCTCAACGCATTGAAGCGAGCCAACATCGAAAAGGACCGGCTTCCTTTAAGTCAGCGCGGTCCGTTGCTGGAAGAGGAGCCGCTCACCCCCGAGCAAGTGGAAGATCACGATATTCATCTTCTCTATGAGCGTCAGCGGCGCACGGCGATACGGATCATCATTGGCATGGCCGTCGGCGCGATCCTCTTTGTCTCCATTCTGGTGTTCCTGGTGGTTTGGCTCTGGGGTGAGGCGAATCAGACGCAACGGCAGACGCCGGCCAAGCCTCCCATTTCAACGACGCCCCCGGTCCAGCCAACCCGGCCTCCGGCGCCGGCGGGCCACAATCCCGCTGCCGCCCCGGGGGTGGGGGACCTGGTTCCGCTTTCATCCGCTGGAACGCCCGAAGGCGGCGCCGAGGTACGGACGTTGCGCAGCCGCCTCGCGCCTCCGATGACGCCTGTCGCCGTGACCACGCCGGAAGCGCTCCCAGCTCATGCGACGCCCACGCCTCCGTCGAGGACGCCATCGGCGGCCACACCCGCCGCCCCCAAGCCGACTCTTGTTGAACGCATGGCTGTGCCCACTCCGGAGGCCGGTCGCATCAAGCCCGCCCCAACGCTGCCGCCTTCGGAAATGACGGAAGATGAGCAAAAAGTTTTCGCCAGTTTCAAAGTCGGCGGCATCCTGTGGTCCAAGGAGGCGCCGATCGCGATCATTGACGAGCAATACTGCAAAGTGGGCGACTCGGTCAAAGGCTTCAAGGTGCTTGATATCCGGAAGGGGGAAGTGGAAATTCAAGCCCCCAGCGGCGCCCGCTGCGTAATGCCATACTAAATTTTTATCAAAAACTCAGATACAACATGTTGTCGTTCCCGCAACCCGTGAAAAAAATCTGTGCTAATCCGCCCGATCCGCTCCATCCGCGTTCTATCTCAATCTGATTTTTTTGTTATGGAACACGGATGGAGCGGATCGGGCGAATCATCACGGATTTTCAGCAACAGGCACGGGCGCCATGAACAAGCCATCTAATTCTCTGACGCCGCAATGCGGCATATTTTTCCAAACTGAGTTTGAAAAAATCTTAGGTCCGTTAAATCACAAATTCAGTGACGTATTACTTGCCTAATGGACGAAAGCTGGCGCCGCGCCCGTCCGCATGAATCTTCTCTTCCTATTCTTCCTCGGTAAACAGCGCGTCTATGAATTCCTGCGCGTCAAAGGGGCGCAGATCGTCCGCGGTTTCGCCGACGCCGATCATCAGCACCGGCATATCAAATTGATCGCGCAACGCAATGAGGATGCCGCCTTTGGCCGTGCCGTCCAGCTTCGTCATCACAATGCCCGTGACGCCGCCGATTTCCGCGAATGTTTTAGCCTGGTTCATGGCGTTCTGGCCGGTGGTCGCGTCCAGGACCAGCAGCGTCTCGTGCGGCGCATCGGGCTCAACTTTCTTGATGACGCGCACGATTTTTTCCAGCTCGTCCATCAAATGCTTCTTCGTATGAAGTCTTCCGGCCGTGTCAATCAGCACGACGTCCGATCCATCCGTGCGCGTTTCTTCCATCGCGCGATAGCAGACCGACGCCGCGTCGCTG
>JAPLSP010000230.1 GCA_026398575.1 Candidatus Sumerlaeota bacterium
AAGCCTGCGCATGTGCTCGTTCAGGAATGGAGCCAGAAAATTAAAGCGTTGTGCGATCAATTCAGTATCCATGCCTCCAAGGCTAACATGGGAGCGGCAGAGATGCAACAGTTATTATAGGACAGTCCCTAACTGCCGTGATAGCCTTTCTTCTTTATGAAGTAGCCTGCGATATGGACTATTGCCTTTCTTATTCGCTGGTTGGCGGAGGCTCCATCGTAACTTTTTTGCCTTATGCCCTGCTGGGCCGTTTGGCGCCAGTGGCCGTGTGCGTCCTTGTTGGCTTCGCGGTCATGAGCCGTCGCGGAAGGATAGACGAATCGGTGGCCGCTGCCTGCGCGGCCGCCTTGCTGATCGTGGAAGCATATTGGGCGACGTTTGTTCTGGCGCGTCACTTTGTCTATCTGCTTCCGGACATCAACATCACTCTCTTTGATTTGTTTTTCCTGGGCGATAACCCATGGGTCTTTGGCTGCGACGTGGCGCTGATATTATGCATGATCCTGCTGATCCATGTCTTGGCTCGTCGGTTGAATAGCAGCGACCATCCCGCCATCTTGCTCTTTCTATCGGCGCTCGTTTTGGGCGCTGCGTTGGCCGTGGATATTTTTCTACCCTCGGTAGCGGCGGAATATCCTTCCCTGTATTTTCGTCATCTATTTACCATGGATGATCTGAGCGCCGGTATTATTAGCTGGATATGGGCGGTCAACCTGGGATGGGCGGTGATGTTCCTCGTGGCATTGCTGCCTGTATGCGCGCGTCTGGTCCGGGCGTGCGGGCGCAACTTGGGAACAGAGTGGGAAACGTAGTTTTCAGCCGGAAAAGCTAACCTGCAATCTCATAACAAATGCCCTGAAAGGGTTAAAAGAAAGCAGCCCAGGGCAACGCCCTGGAAACGGTCGATCCCCATTTCTATCAAGCCCTGTGAGGGCGGAAGAGATTGTGAGGTAAGGCAATGGCTTGCTTCTTTCGCCCCTTCAGGGCTTTCCAGAATTTCTGCGCTCTGTTCCCAGGGCGTTGCCCTGGGCTATTTTCTTTCGCCCCTTCAGGGCTTTCCAAAATTTCTGCGCTCTGTTCCCAGGGCGTTGCTCTGGGCTATTTTCTTTTGGCCCTTTCAGGGCATCACGGAACACGGTCTGCATTTGAGCTATGATAGAGTGCGGCCCGATCTTGGTGAGAAATCCAGGTTAAATCTTGCGAATCCAGAAGCTGCCGCTCCCTTCCGTATACAGCGCATTCGGGAAAGCGTCTGCGACTTCTTTCGGGAACTGAAAGGCGGCGTAGTTGTTTCCGAACAAAACTTCTGCGCGCGGATTTTCTGTCAGGTATGCTTGCAGCAGATATTGCTCGGTCCAGTACCGGCCCATCCGCGTGACCCACTCTTTTGGATAGTTGAACGGCAGGAAAATATCGTGGAAATGGATGACGACTCCCTTGGCGAGTTTCGGAAGCACGTCGAGGATGATGAAGTTTACATCGCCTCCCATGCGAACGACGTGGGAGTCATCCACGAAAAGGATATCGTTCGGCCCAAGCTGGGTGAAGAAATCAGAATCCATGTCTTCCACTTTTTTTCTCACCTGTTCGACGCCCTGGGCGCCGGTGGGGATGATGTCGCGGGGATAGGGATCAATGCATAGGAATTGGGCGCCGCCGTTTTTATGAATGGCTTGCAGCGCCAGCAGTGTTGTGAAGCCGGAGCCGACTTCGATGATTTTTTTCGGCTGAAGCCAGCGAATGAGGCTGTAATAGACATGCGGGTCAATGCCTTCGTAGTTGCCGTTGGTCAGATAAAAGCCGGGCTTCTCCGTTGGTTCCACCGGCAAAGCATTGTATTCCTCCGCGTATTTAGGAAAAACTTTTTCCAGCAATTGCAGATGGGCATCCGGACGGAAATCAATGCCGGCGGCTTGAGAGCGGGGCTGGTAGGATTTTTCGATGTCGCGCGTGTCCGGGATCGGGGAGAAATAGTGCGTGGGCGTGATATGGAATCCATGATCCTGCCATATCTGGAAATTTTTCAGATTTGAAATCACTCCCGGCCGAACCAAACCTGCCACCAATCGGCCAATCGCGATTTGCGAGTAATACTCAAAAGCATCCGCATAGCGTCCCATATTTGAAGCCTTTCGTTGAGTTTCTTTCAGGCGCGCGCGAAGACCAGAACCATCACGCGGCGCGCGCCGGCCTCTTTGAGCGCGCGGGCGCATTCGTTGACCGTTGCGCAACTGGTGATGACGTCATCCAGCAACAGCAGGCGGCGGTCCCGTACGCAAGCGGCCGCGTTGCGTTCGCCGGCGGCGCGATCGCAATAAAACGCGTCGCGAACATTGCCGGGGCGGTCCTTGTGATGCAAGGTGGATTGCTGGCGGGTGGGGCGGATGCGTTCGAGCGCATCCAGGTTCATGGGGATTTTCGTCAGCCGTTCGAGCTCCCGCCCGATTTCCTCGGCCTGGTTGAAGCCGCGTTCGCGCCATCGGGTTTCATGCAATGGCACGGGCACGATCGCGTCGAATTCCTCGAAGGCCCATTCGTCTTCGATCGCCTGGAAGCAGCGGCGCGCCATCACCGGCGCCAGTTCCACGTGTCCCTGGAATTTGAGTTCATGAATCATCGCGCGGGCGGTGGGCGAATATCCGACTGCGCCGCGCGCGCCATCGAACCATACGGCTTTCGGGCATTCGCGGCAGCGCTCTTCGCCTTCTTCGATCTTCGCGCGTCCGGCGCCGCATTTTGGGCAGATCGGTCCCGGGACGGCCAGCAGATCGCTCCGGCAGGCATCGCATATCACCTCATCGCCCAGCGCGATTCGCCCGAGGCAGACATGGCAAATGCGAGGCAGAAAAAATTCAACGACCGCCATCGCGGCGTCCGATAATCGCGAAAGAGGATTGCTCAATTCCTTTATCATCAGATATGGGCCGTGGAGCGAAATGGTTTGACATGCCTGCTCGTTCGTCAAAGAATCCCTTGTTTCGGAAGGAGGATTCTATGCGAATCTCAGTAGAAATTGATGAAAAGACTCTTGCCGCAATTCAGCGGGCAACCGGAAAAGGCAAAAAATCCCTCGCAATTGCGGCGGCAGTAGAGTCGTTTTTGCGCGAAATAAAGAAGCGAAATATTATCAAACGAGCTCTAAGCGGGCAATCCGATTATGCCATGACAAATGAAGAGTTGGAGGCACGGTCATTCCATGATGCTAATTGACACTTCGGCATGGATTGAATTCTTCCGCAAAGGCGGCTCGGAATCCTCCAAGAAAAGGGTGGCGCGGCTATTGGAAATGGAACAAGCCGCATATTCATGCCCGATTTTTTTTGAGCTAATGGCTGGCGCGCGTGATAATGAAATATCTTTTATTCAAGAAACGCTTGGCGTTTCGCATCATGTTTTATTCAATTTTCGATGCTGGGAAAAATCCGCTGATATTGAGCGGCAGTTAAGGCAACGCGGGTTGACTATTCCAAGGGATGATATTTTCGTTTTCGCCGCGGCTTTAGAGGCTGCAATGCCTATCTTGTGCAAAGATCAGCATTTCCAAATGATTGCTTCAGCGGGCGCATGGAAATGCAATATTGAGCAGCTTCCTTGAAAAGGCGCACTTTTCCATGTCTTCCCATTCCCATCAAATCATCTTCCAACCCGACGGCAAGCGCGAAACCGTTATGGCGGGCACGACGCTGCTCGAAGCCGCTTCGCGCGCGGGCATTGTTCTGGAAGCGCCGTGCGGCGGCAATGGCATCTGCGGCAAGTGCCGGATTCAGATTCATGGAGACGCGGCGGCGCCTTCGGAAAAAGAGAAGGAAATTTTTTCGGGCGTGGAACTGGCCGCGGGATGGCGCCTGGCCTGTCAGCAGACCATTGACGCCCCGGCGACGGTTTCCGTGCCTTCGGGATCGCGGCTTTACGAGCAAAAGATTCTCATGGACGGCATTCAGCGGCATGTGCCGCTCGAACCGAATATTCGCAAAACATTCGCCCAACTCGACAAGCCCACGGTCAGCGATCAGCGCGCGGACTTGGACCGCCTGAGCGATGCGTTGAATCACGGCGGCCGGCGGTTGCGGCCCAACCTCGATCTGGCGCGGCGCCTGCCGGAAAAGCTGCGCCGCAACGATTTCAAGGTGACGCTCGTGACGGAGGGTGGGGAATTGATCGCGGTTGAATCGGGCGACACGACGGATAAGAACTACGGTGTGGCGGTGGACCTGGGAACGACGACGGTGGTGGGGATGCTGGTGGACCTGAACACCGGCCAGCAACTCGCCGTCTCCGCGCGCGGCAATCCGCAGACCGTCCACGGCGATGACGTCATCTCGCGCATTCAGCGCTGCATGGAGGATGAAGCGGGCGCCGGGCGGCTGCATCAGCTGGCGGTTGGATGCATCAACGAGATCATCAAAGATCTCTGTCATCAGGCGGGCGTCGCGCACAAGTTCATTTATGAGCTATGCGTGGCGGGCAATACGACGATGACGCATCTGTTGCTCAATATCCCGACGCTATCGCTGGGCGCCGCGCCCTACGTGGCCGCCATCCGCCAATCTTTCAGCGTCAAGGCCGAGCCGATGGGCTTCCTCACGAACCATCATGCCCGGCTCTATACGCTGCCCAACATTGCCGGATTCGTCGGCGGCGATACGACCGGAGTCATCCTGTCATCGGGTATGAACGAGGCCGAAGAGCTGACGCTGGGCGTGGACATCGGCACCAACGGCGAGATCGTCATGGGGACGCGCAAGCGGCTTGTGGCCTGCTCGACGGCGGCGGGACCGGCGTTCGAAGGCGCGCGGATCGTTCACGGGATGCGCGCGGCCACCGGCGCCATTGACAAGACGCGGATCGGCGATGAGGTCGAGATCAACGTCCTCGGCGGCGGCAAAGCGCGCGGCATCTGCGGCACGGGATTGATTGACGCCGTGGCGCAGCTCCTGCAGATCGGCGTGATAGACATGGGCGGGAGAATCAGCGCGCCGGACGATCTGCCGCCCTCCGTCGGCGACGAGGCGCGCCGCCGCTTGATTCAAGGCAAGGGCGGCTGGCAGTTTGCGCTTGCTCTGCCGGAGGAGTCCGAAACCGGGCACGGCGTTTATCTGACGCAAAGCGACGTGCGCGAACTGCAGCTGGCCAAAGCCGCGATCGCGTCTGGCATTGTCCTCTTGACGAAGGAATTGGGCGTGCGCATCGCCGACATCCAGCGCGTGTTGCTGGCGGGCGCCTTCGGCAACTACATCAATCCGCGCTCGGCCAAGATCATCGGTCTCATTCCCGATCTGCCGCTCCAGCGCCTGCGCTTCATCGGCAACGCGGCGGGCGCGGGCGCGCGCATGACGCTGGTATCGGCGTCGTATCGCGAGATGGCCTGCCGCATTTCGCTCGAAACCGAATATATCGAGATGGCTTCCCGCTCCGACTTCCAAGACGAATTCATGATGCAGATGATGTTTCCATCGTGTGGGTCGGATTGAGGGAGCGTCCGCCGGAGCATTCAATCACGCAAAATAAAAAACGACTCGCGACGGGCGATAGTTCACACCCTACTCCGCGAGTCGTTCTCAAATGCGCTTTCCAAATTCCCAATAGCTTGCCAAACTACTTGACGCGCTTGGCTTCCCAATCGCGCTTTTGAGGCGTGCCGTCACGTCCCGGGCCTTCCATCGAACCTTTGATCGAATCGCCGTCGAGCTTGCCTTCATACTTCGTCGTGCTCTTCTGCCCGTTGCGTTCGCGGGTTACTTTGAAAGAAACAGTTCCAGCTTTGACGCTGCCTTCTTCAATGGGCGTCGCGCCGCCACGGCCGTTGTACGTGCCCGTGAGTTTCTCGCCGTCTTGTTTGAGCGTTATGGATGTCTCCATCGTTCGGCCGCCGCCGCCGCCGCCGCCAAAACTCCATTTCCATGTTCCTGTGGCGTCCGCGCCTTGCGCCGAAGCGGACGTCGTCGCCAGCAAGCTCATCACTGCGATGGCTGCCAGCATTGAAATGATCGTACGCACTGACATACTCTTGATCCCCCCTTTATAGATTTTTACACAAACGCGACGCCAATTCTACTGATTAGCATTCGCATTAGTCAACCGGTTTAAGCGCGGATCGCCGCGTCTGCACTCTGCGCTCCGCTTCCTATTTCATCGGCGAAAAATCCGTTGGCGCCATGAACGTGGATTTCACGCCGTCCTGGACCGTCAACGAACCGCCGGCTTTGTCTTCCGAAGCTTTCTTGGCCGCGACCCAATCGGGATCGGCGCGGAAATTCTTGAACGACGTGTCGGCGGCTTCTTTGCTCTTGTGAGCCAGCATATAGACCAGCGTGTCATCCGCGCCTTTGTCCTTGTCCACCGGCGTCCAATATCCGATCTGCGTCATGCCGTGCTTGGCAAAGAGAGTGACGGTGTGATCGCGGAAACGGGACAGCAGATTGGGCAGCTTATCTTGAGCAGCCTGATAGACGCGCAGTTCGAAGGCGCGCGGCTCGCCGGCGGCGGTTGGCTTGACTTCGGGCGAGAAATCGGTGGCCTTCAGGAAGACCGAATCCGACTTCGCAACCAGCTTGCCATCTTTTTCGGATTCCTTTTGCGCAGCTTTCCAGTCGGGATCCGCGCCGAACTCCTTCCAAGCTTTGTCGCGCGCGTCCTTGTCGGGGTAAGCGAGCATATAGACCAGTTTGTTGTCCGGATTCTCCGTCGGAATCCAGTAGCCGATATTGGTCATGCCGTGCTTCTCAAAGAGTTTGAGGGTATGATTGCGGAAGCGGGCGCAGAGCGCGTCGAGTTTTCCGGGCGCGGCGAAATAGGTGCGCATCTCGAACAGGCGGTTTTCTTTCGGGGCGGGCGTGGTTGTTGGTTCGGCGGCGTTCAGGCTCAGGGCGCTCATTACGATGATCGCGCAAAGCGGGATGTAGGGCTTCATATCTTTTCCTTTCACATGATGTGTGAGAAAATATTACCTCCAAGCGGCTCGAGGGGTCAAAGAAAAAAGGCGTTTGGGATTTGGAGTTTGGAGTTCAACCTTTAGGTTGTGTCTTCCGCCATCTTTAGATGGGTCTCAAGCTCAAAATGGAACGTGGCGCTAAGAGGCCGCTCCAACCTAAAGGTTGGGGGCAAACACCATCTAAAGATGGAACTCCAAACGGAACTCCGAACGGAACTCCGAACGGAACTCCTAACGAACTCCTAACGCTTCAAGATTACAAAAGCTACGAATTCGGTCTTCATTGGCACAGCGATTGTTTCGCCATCACACTTGCCCTCGAAAACCGGCTTGCCATAGAAATCTTTGGGATCAAGCAAGCGATAGTTCTCGCCTGATTTGAGAAAAGGAGCGGTGGACGCCTTTACTTCCGACGCTTTCGTCCAGTTGAAGATGGCCAGATGGGCGCGGGTGGGGTCGTATTTGTTGGGGATCAGGATGGCTTGAGGCGCTTCGGGACGCTTGTCTTTCGCGTAGATCTTATTCCCTTCGTTGATGACTTTTTCGCAGTTGGCGGGCGAGATGCCGCCGCCGACAACGACGTTGTCACGAATCTCGCAGTGCTTGTAGCTGCTGACCGAGATTGAGCCATTGGCCACAATGTTTCCTATCGCTTTGCAGTCCTCATGCGGCTTGCCGGTGTAGCCGATTTGCAGATTTGCGTTATACAGGTAGTTTCGCAGCGCCTGGTTGTCCTTGTTGCCGGGCGCCCCACCGCCAATAAGGAGGCGGTCGCCCTGGGGCGTCAGGCTGTAGCCGATATTGTCTTCGATATGGAATCCATTCACGAAGGCCGCTTTCGATCCGTATGCTTGGATGAGTTGCTGCCCGCCGCCCCAGGGCGTGCTCAGGATGCATCCGGAGATCGTTTTCAGGCCGTCCTTGTTCTGCGTGTAGATGCAATGGCCGTGGTTGCGGTCGGTGGACTTCCAGCCATTGTCGTAGATCAGGCAGCCGTGGACCTCGCTGTCGAGCGCGCCAACCCAGAAGCTGATGCCCTGGCAGGTTTGGTGAATCATGAGGTTGATGTATTTGCAGCCTTTGCTATTGGCGACGTGAAGTCCGCCCAGCGGGCCGCTCAGATCCGCCGGCGCGGAACCGGGCGTTTTGGTCTCCCTCTGAAGGTCGGAGACGATCATCTCCAAATCCCAGAGCCAGACGTATTCCGCTTTCCCTTTGAAGCCGAGTTGGAGTCCGCTGTCAATTGTGGCGCGCTCGCCCGGATAGGCGCGGATATGAATCGGCGCCTTCTCCGTCCCTGAAAGGCTCACAATCCATCCCATCGTGTCGTGCTTGCGGTCGGGATTTTTATAGACGCCGCCGCGAATCCAGATCACGTCGCCGGGTTTGATCGGATGCTTGCCTTCGAGGGCGGAAACGATGTCCCAAGGATCTTCCTTGGCGCCCGTGGCGGTGGGCTTGCCGTCGGGCGAAACGAAATGCTGCGCGGCGCCGGATGCAATTGGAACCGCCGCCGACCAGGCGCCGGGCAGGATGGAATCTTCCGCTGCGCCGACTCGGATTCCGTTCGCCAGAAGCAGCGCGGCCGTCAATGCAATGGTTTTGATCATCTTCATATCACACAGCGCGATAAATAATGCAGATAGCGCTCTGAGTTGAAAATTCACATACATATTTCTGCCCAAGGAACCAATGTAATGCGGTCGGATGCGGCGCCAGCTTTTGGAGTAAGGTGGCTTGCCGCCTTCTTTTTTG
>JAPLSP010000583.1 GCA_026398575.1 Candidatus Sumerlaeota bacterium
CCCTTTTCCTGAAAAGGACAGGGTCTTGTGCACCAAAGCCTTTCATGAAAGCGTGATGCGACAGACGTTGTCGCTGGACGTGTCGTTTGCTCGCTGCGGCATCGCGCACCTGAAAGGAATCAAAGACTCCATGGAGATATATTGGATGCGATGAAAAAACTCATTAAATTCATTTCCATGCTCGTGGGGCTGGCTCTGATAGGATGGATCGCTTTTTCCTGGCAGGCGCTGGTCAAGCTGGGCGAGGCAAAAGCGGGCGAGGGGATGGGTATCTTCCTGGCGGTGGCCGCTGTCGTTTTCGCCTTCGTGGCCGCGCTGCTCCTCCACACCCTCGTCCTGCGCCTGATGGCCGCGCCCACCGCCATCAGCGGCGCCACCCCCGAAAAGCGCCGCCTCCAGGCCGAGCAGATGGCCGCCGAGGCCATCGAAAAAAAGCGCTTTGACATGGCGATCCAGTATCTCGAAGACGCCGGCCTATACGGCAGGGCGCTCGAAGTGGCCGAGAAATGGAATGATTTCCCGTCGCAGGCCCGCCTGTCCTTGCGCATGGGCGCCCATGCGCGCGCTCGAAAACTGTATGTGCAGATAGGCGATTACGCCGGCGCCGGCCATGTCTCGCTTTTGATGAACGAGACCAAAGACGCGCGCGATCTTTACGCCAAAGCCGCGCTGGCATGCCAGGAACGCCACGGCAAAGCGCTCGAACAAGCCGCCCTCTGGGACCGCGCGCACGACTTTGCCCAGGCCGCCCAGCTTTATGAGGAAGCCGCGGAACTGCCCAAAGCGTCCGAATGCTATGAAATCCTGGGCGATCACAAGAACGCCACGCGTTGCGCCGATCAGTCCAAAGCTGTCCATGCCATGGAACGCAAGCTGGGCGGACTGACGTCGCTCGAGCTGGATCGTCACGCCGAACGCCGCAAAACCGCCGCGCTCAAAGCCGCCGAGGAAACGGCGGCCCAGGGCGATTTCTTCCGCGCCGGCGAAAACTATCAAACCGCCGGGAAAATGATGGAAGCGGCCATCGCCTTCGAGCGCGCCGAGCAATGGCGCCGGGCGGCCAACGCCTATAAAGCCGCAGGTCTGGAAGATCGCGCCGAGTTGGCCCGGATGCGCGCCGAGGCCGAGACGCCCGAATCCGTGGAGGAAACCGACGAGGAGCGCGAAGCCGCCGCCGCCGGTTTGGCGGCCCCCAAGCCCGGCTCAATTCCGGGCCGCGCGTTCAATCCCCTGACCCAGGTCAAAGCGATCCCCGTCTATCTCGCCGCCAGCGGCCAGGAAATCCTCGACGCCGCCGCGCAGGAAGAAATGGTGCGCTTTGTGCGCCAGGGGCGCTTTCCGGAGGCCGCGGAAAAAGCGTCGAAAGCCGGAAACTGGTCGCTGGCGGGCGCCTTTTATGAATGCGGCGGGTCGCTCATCAAGGCCGCCGACACCTATCGCCAGATAGGCCGCGTGGACGAAGCAGTGGAATGCCTGAGTCGCGCCGGCAGAACGCGCGACGCGGCGATGATGCTTTTGGCCGAGGGCAAGCAGGACCGCGCCATCCAGGCGTTGCTCGCTGCCATCGAATCGAACCAGTCAGTCGAAGACGCCGGAAGCCTGCTCGAGGAATTGCTCGTGGATTGGGGAAAAATCGAGGAGGCCGTCGCCCTGCTCAAGAGCCGGATCGCGCCAGGCGGCGTGACGCCGGGCAATGCGGCGCTGTATTATCGTTTCGCCCGCCTGCTGGAGAGCAAAGAATACCTTTCGCAAGCCCTTGCGCTTTATAAGGAAATCATCGCGTCCGGCGCGGATTCGGAGGATATCCGGGCCCGGCAGAAGCGCCTTGAAGACGCCCTTGCCATTGAGGCGCCTTCGTCTGGCGCGGGCAAGACCAGGTCGCGGACCATGTTGAATACGGAACAGGAAGCGGCGATTGAAGGCTTCCTCACTAAAGCGATTCAGTCTGCCCCGGCGCAGCCCGCCGAGACCAAAATTTACGCCCCAGCGGCTGAAGGCGCCGGCGTTACAGGCACGTTCGCATTCAGTTTCGTGGAAAGCGGCGCCAATCCCTGGGATGCATGGCAAAGCGGCGCCTCCGGGGCCGGGGCTATGGGGGCTTCAGTGTCCCTGTTCGGATCGCCGCAAAAGCCTCTCCCAGACGGCGCCGCCGCCGCTCCGGGGGTTTCCGTCGCAGCCGGCGCTCCCGCCATCTCCAGCGCTTCCGCCCTGTCCGGCCCTTCTGCGGCCTCCGGCGCTTCCAGTGCGGCCGCCGATCCCTTCGACAGCAGCCGGCGCTATCAACAGATTCGCGAGATCGCCCGCGGCGGCATGGGCGTTGTCTATGAGGCCGTGGATAACATCCTGGCGCGATCCATTGCTTTGAAGCTGATTCTGGATTCGGGAACCACCCGGCCCGAAGATTTGCAGCAATTCCTGCTCGAAGCGCGCGCCATCGCGCAGCTGTCGCATCCCAACGTTGTCATGATCTACGACATCGGCCTGATGGGACTTCGTCACTATATCGCGATGGAACTGGTTAAAGGCGGCAATCTGAGCAAACTCATCAAAGACGAAAAACAGCTCCCCATAGATGAAGCGCTGCGCCTTTTCGTCGAGATCGCCCGTGGCCTTCAAGCGGCGCATGAAGCCGGCATCGTTCATCGCGACATCAAGCCGGGCAATATCCTGTTGACCGATAAGCGCCAGGTTAAGATCGTGGACTTCGGGCTGGCGAAACTCAGCCAGAAGGGCAGCGATCTGCCGGATAAAACGATCATGCGCAGTTCGGGCACGCCCGGATACATGGCGCCTGAACAAATCCGTGGAGAAAAGATGCTGCCTCGCGCAGATATCTATGCTTTGGGAATCACGCTTTTTGATATGCTGGTGGGCAAGCCGCCGCATAAATTGACAAATATTACAAATGAATTTGACATTCTGAAGTTCCAGATAGATGGCATTCTTCCTTCCCTCAAAGCTGCCCGTCCGGATGTTCCCGATGCCTTGGACAAGCTTTTTCGCTTCTGCACCGCCGCCAATCCCGAGGAGCGCTATCAAACAGTGGACGCCTTCCTCGAAACAGCGGAAAAATGGCTTCACAAATTAAAGGGCTGATTCTCTCGCTTCTTATGCAATCCAGCTTTGCAGAACAGCCCAGCTTTGCGGAACAGCCAAGGCGCATTTGCTGGGCGCATAAAGGTGCAATCCAGAATTCCAATGCCCTCCGTCACCACCGGGCCTTGTGCCGGTGGAGCGATGATTTTGCTCTAACAGTAACCGCTTTTTTCTCGCCGCCACCACTGGGCCTTGTGCCAGTGGAGCGATGATTGTCAG
>JAPLSP010000655.1 GCA_026398575.1 Candidatus Sumerlaeota bacterium
AGTCCGTCCATGAGCGCGAGCAACGTGGCCACCACGCGTTTCTCGACGTCGCCGACCACCGTCTCGCGGCGGGGCGCGATCGCGTCTATTTCATCGAGGAAAATGATGCTCGGTCCCTTGTGGCCGGCTTCCTCGAAAATCTTGCGCAGATGCGCTTCGCTCTCTCCATAGAACTTGTGGATGATCTCAGGGCCGCTGACCGAAAAGAAATTCGCCTCGGTCTCATGGGCAATCGCGCGCGCGATCAGTGTTTTGCCGCATCCGGGCGGTCCGTAGAGAAGCACGCCCTTCGGAGCGTCAATTCCCAGCCGCTGGAATACCTCCGGATAGCGAAGCGGCAGCTCGATCATTTCGCGCACGCGCTGAAGCTGGGGTTTGAGCCCGCCGATGTCCTCATAGGAAAGCGCCCGCGCTCCCCCTTCCTCACTCTTGGTCTTGCCGATCACCAATTGGGTCGTCGGATTGATCACGACCGGTCCCTTCGGCGTGGTAGCCTCGATGTGGAAATCGGCCGAGCGGCTCCCGAACAACGTCGCGCGCACTCGATCTCCAACGACAACGGGCAAGCCGTCCAGGAGGCTTCCGATGTACTTCATATCGCGCTCGGACGGGGTGACGGTTATGGGATCGAGGATGACGCGGTCGGCGGGCGCGGCGGTGATCTTGCGAACCCGAACATGTTCGTCAAGCCCCACTCCCGCGTTCTCGCGCGTCAGTCCATCCATCTGGATGCGCGATTGCCCGCGCTGGTCTTTATAGGCCGGCATGGCCTTGCAGACCGTCGTCCGCTTGCCGGCGACCTCGACGATGTCGCCGATCTGCGCTTTCAACTGCTGGAGGTCGTCGGGGTCCATCCGTGCAAACGCGCGGCCGACGTCCTTGCTGAGGGCTTCAGCGACCTTGAGAACAATCTCCGTACTGTTGATTTTGCTCATTTGGGACTCCCTGCTCCGGCGGTCTTGAGACATTTGATCTCCACCACGCCGTTGTTGCACGAGACCGTCATCTTGTCGCGCTGAAAGGTTCCCGGCAGCAAGATCTCCTTGCAATACCTTTTGTCTTGCTTGTGGGCGGTGAGAATCAGCAAATCGTCCTTCAGGTCGAGATGCACGTCCTTCTCGCCGATTCCCGGCATCTCGGCCACCACAAGCACATGGTCCTTCTCCTCGAAGACGTCCACCATCGGTTCGCGAACCTCCGAGACCACCGCCTCGCCGGTGGCCGCTTTCTGGTGAACGTTGCCAAACGGCTCGACCTTCAGCCCTTCGCCTCCCAGCCCCATCTTGACGCTGAATCCATAGACGCCCTTGATCTCTTTGCCTCCATGGGTAGTGGAGAACTCACCTTCTTTTTTGAGAGCTTCTCCCTTTTCGGCCAGCGCCCCCAGTTTGTCCACCAAGTCGCCTAAGCCTTTGAACAGCCCGCCAAGGCCGGTCTCAAAGTGGCGCCCCTTGCTGTCCATACTGTCTTTCGTTTCCTTTGTCCTCATGTTTCCCTCCATTCATCGAAAGTCCGTATAGTCGAATCTTTGCATGAATCGTTTTGTAGTCTATCTGAAGGATTCGAGCGGCCAACGCCTTGTTTCCTCCAGTTCGCGCGAGGACCTCTTGGAGGGCGGTCCGCTCGGCCGAAGCGCTGTGCTGTTTCGAGATTTCCTTGAGGGAGAGACGGGCGCCGGCGCATTCCGGCAGGGGCGTCACACACGCCGACTTAAGGGGACCCAGGAGCGGCAGATCTATGGTCTCTTCGGCCAATAACACCGCCCGGCGGATGATGTTGCGCAATTCCCGGACATTGCCCGGCCAGTCGTGTTGCAGCAGCACGTCCATTGCGGCGTCGCTTACTCCCGCGACTTTCTTTCCCAGTTCATCGTTGGCCATCCGAAGGAACCGGTTGACCAAATGCGGAATGTCTTCCCTGCGTTCGCGCAACGGTGGAACTCGAATGGCGTATTCATTCAGGCGGTGGTAGAGATCGCGTCTGAAAACGGCCGGATTGGCCTTCGACAAGTCCTGATTTGTTGCCGCAACAATTCGCGCATCGGCCTGCAAGGGAGTACTGGCGCCGACGCGATAGAACTGTTTTTCCTGCAAAGCACGCAATAATTTGCTTTGCATGGACAAAGGAAGATTCGAGATTTCGTCCAGAAACAGGGTTCCTTCCGCGGCGGCCTCGAACTTCCCGTGCCGGGTGTTGTCCGCGCCGGTGAACGATCCCTTCTCGTGGCCGAAGAGCTCGCTTTCGATCAGCGTTTCGGGGATCGCCCCGCAGTCCACCGCAACGAATCTCTTCGAGGCGCGGTGGCTCTGGGCATGGATGGCTTGTGCAATCACCTCCTTGCCCGCGCCCGTTTCGCCGATGATGAGCACCGAAAAAGCCGTCGGCGCCACCCGCTGCACCTCCGAGGCAAGGGCTTGAATCTCCTCTCCATGGCCCATCCGCTCGCAGAGAGAAAGGTTGGCCTCCGACTCCGTCTCGGGATGTTCGCTTCTTCCCTGACAGTGGGTCTCATCCAAGGCCCCGATGATTTTCTGGATGATCTCCTCGTTGCTGAACGGTTTGGTCAGGTAATCAATTGCCCCCTGTTTTACCGTGTGAATGGCGTCCTGGATGCCGCCGTAAGCCGTAATCATGATCACGGGCAGACTGCTGTCCAGTTCCTTGGCCCTGCGCAAAACCTCATGGCCATCCATGCCGGGCATTCGGACATCGAGCAACACCACGTCGGCGGCCTTGTGTTCGATCAGACGCAATGCCGTCTGACCGTCTCCGGCTTCGATGGCCTCCATGCCCGCGTGCTCGACAATAATCCGGAGGATCGAACGCATCGAATCAACATCGTCCACGATCAGAACTGTTGGAGGTGTTTTCATGCGGGAAACACTCGATTTTCGCACACGCTCTATGCCGTCCGTTCCGGGAAACCCGGTCGGCCGACAGGATAGGAAACCTGAATATCCCTTGCAAACCACTGCATCGGCGAATGCAGCATGCCCAAGAAAAGAACCCCGGTCTCTGCAACCCCGAGAGTCTCATTGACGCGACTGGAAACGAATTGGTCCCGTCTCAACAATAACCGTTGGCTGAGAGTTTTTTGCTGTGCTTTAGTGCGAGCCGCTTCTTTCGATGACCGTGCCGCTAAAACGCCCTGAGCCAGATTGTATTCCTCGATCAGGAGCTCGGGCGACTCCGTGCCCATCAAAGCCGCTCCCTGTCCCATCAACTGGACCAGCAGTTGATGATTGGCGCTGCCCGATTTGGCCAAATCAGCAACGATGTCCGCTTCACAACCGCACACGGGAAGTCCGTCCTGGTAGAGACGGACGTGCGGAAACGGCAAGTCCCATTTCAGAATCTCTTGCCGGATGCCCGCCCAGAACTGCTCGATGACGGCCACGTTACTCTTCCATCTTTCCCGTCCGATTTTCTCGACGGTGATCGCTCGGAATGACTCCGCCAGCGCCCCCATGTCGGCCTGAGTATGAATGATGGGAATATAGATGAGGTTCCTCATGCCCGTCTTGCCGCCTTCACGTCTGAACTGGCCATCGGGGCCGACGCTTGCGCTGCCGATCGGAAGAATGTGAAAACTCCAGCCGGAATGGGAAAGGGAGCGGGCAACTGCACAACGTATCGAAGAGGAGGGACGGACGGCGTTCGAGTTACCTCAAGTTCTTCCTTGCTACGGATTATTCACGCGGTCGAAATCATTATATTAGGATCCGATCACAATCCGAATCGTGAGGATAGAAATACCACGCCAAATCCGGATGTCAATCAGGGATATCCCTGATTTCACCCTTCGAAATACCTGAGATTGATATAGGGGAAACTGCGACACCGAATTCGGTGGGGGGAAGGCCGGGTGCAATCCAGAATTTCATTGCCCTTCGCCACCATCGGGCCTTGCGCCGATGGAGCGATGGTTTTGCGCTAGAATGGTATTCCCATTTTATCCTCCACCACCGCCGGGCCGTGTGCCAGTGGAGCGATGATTTTGCGTCGGGAGAGAGCGATTTGGCGCACAAACAAAGCCCCACAGGCACAACGCCCGGTGGTGGCATAGGGCATCGGAATTCTGGATTGCACCCTGCAGATGGCAATCGCCGCTTGTGGCCTTGATGCAGGCGCGCCGGAATGCTAATATTATTCAAAAGCAAAGCAGGTAAGGTCTTTGAGACTTGCGCGAAGCGCTGGTCGTTGGACAACCATTACCATGAAAGCAAACCCCATGATTCGCAGCCTGAAAGCAAACCCCATGATTCGCAGCCTCGCATGCGCCGTGCTGCTGGCATTAGGAACCGTCGGATCGTTTGCCGCCGACAACACGCAGGCCAAGCCATCAAACGCTTCTCCCGCAGACCAGCCTGCGGCGGGAGAAGACCGCCTGAACATCGAGCTTCTCAAAACACTCGATGCAAAAGGCAATTATGTCCGGCTTGAGGGGCGGTCCCTTTTCCTGACCAGCAGCGTTGACTCCAAAGCGCAACAGGCGGGCTTCTGGTTCGATATCGAGCCGGACCCTGCCGCGCCGGTCCTGGTGGACAAGTCGCTGCCGGGCGCATGGGATGTGGCCGTCGCCGGAGACCACGCGTTCGTGTGCGACTACACGAAATACCTGACTGTCTTTGACCTGCGGAACCGTCAGTGGCGGCAGGCGGCCAAGTTGGGGATGCCGTCCATGACCGAGAACATCACGATCCGCGGCAAGCTGGCCTACGTCGCCAACCATTCGGCGGGCCTTACCATCGTTGATATCGCCGATCCGGTCAAGCCCGCCATTGTCTGCAATTTCAATCCGCAAATTGACTGCGACGGCTTGGCGCTCTGGAAGGCAGGAGAGAAAGATTATGCGGCTCTCTATGCTCATTGGGAAAGCCGTCTCGTTCTGGTTGATATCACCGATCCTGCCAATCCGCGTCAGACGGGCGCCTATCAGCATGACAAGAAATCTTTTAACCAGGGCGAAGTGATCGTGGACGGCGGCTTGGCCTATTGCACGTCCAACAACGGTTTGGTGATCGTGAGCATCAGCGACCCGGCCAACCCGAAACTGGTCAAGACCGTGGACATCAAAGGCGGTATCAGCGACGTAACGGTCGAGGACAGCTATGCGTTCCTCGCGGCCAAGGCCAATGGCGTCCGTGTGTTCGATGTCTCCGACTCCGCCAACCCCATCGAAGTGGGCCGCTACACACGCTGTCAGGCTTTTGAACTCGCCGTTCTGCAGGTTCCCCAGGCCGGCCAAACCGCCCCCGCTCAGGTCCGGGACGCCGGCGAAACCTCCGCCGGCCGGACGCTCTCCCCCATAATGCCGGCGCCCCTTGCGCCCGCAAGCTACTACCTTTACGCGGCCGGCAGCCCGGCCTCGCTGCTGCTTTTCCGGGCGCCTGTCCGAAAGGGTGACGGAAGATAGCCGGAGCGGACTTATGCGACAGACTTTGAAAGCGGATTTTTGCGAAGGACCATCACTGCGATAAAAGGGATAAGCAATGAAATCTCCTCTCCCCCACTGGCTGTTTGTTTCGCTGACGGCGTTGAGCGTTGCGTTTGCGCCGGACGATATGCTGGCTGCGGATGGCAAGCCCAAACCGGACGTGCCGCCGGAGGATGATTATAAGCCTACCTCGGACTCGCTTAAACAGGCGGGCGTGCCGGTTGGGAAGACGTTTCAGTTTGTTTTTACGGGATCGAAGATTTTCCCGGGGACGAGCCGGAACATTACGGTTTATATTCCGGCGCAATACAAGGGCGACAAGCCGGCGTGCGTGTATATCGGGCTTGATGGACTCGGCTTCGCGGCGCCGGTGGTGTTCGACAATATCATCCACAAGAATGAAATGCCCGTGACCATCGGCATCGGCGTGCAGCCGGGCGGCGCAGAGTCAATGCGTCCGCCGGAGAATCCGCGGTTCAATCGCAGCTTTGAGTTTGACGGGCTCAACGAAAACCTGGGGCGATTTTTGATTGAGGAAATTTTCCCAGAAGTCGAACGCCACAAAACGCCCGACGGGCTGCCGATCCTGCTCTCGAAAAATCCGAACGACCGCTGCACGGGCGGCGGCAGCACGGGCGGCATCGCGGCGTTCACGCTGGCGTGGGAGCATCCCGACGAGTTCCGGCGCGTGTTCACTGCCATCGGCACGTTTGTCGGCATGAGGGGCGGCGACCGTTATCCCGTGCTCGTGCGCAAGACCGAGCCGAAACCGATCCGCATTTTCATGCAGGACGGCGAGAACGACGAATGGATGGGCGGGCCGGAGGTCGGCGACTGGTGGATGGGCAATCTGACGCTGCAGCGCGCGCTGGAGTTCGCGGGCTATCAGGTCCAGCACGTCTGGGGCAAAGGCATCCACAGCGGCCGGCACGCGACGGCGGTCTTCCCCGACGCGATGCGCTATCTCTGGAAGTACTGGCCGCAGCCGGTCAAGGCAGGCGAATCGCAGAACACGTTCTTGAAGGCGATCCTGCTGCCGGGCGAGGATTGGCAGTTGGCGGCGGATGGGATCACGTCGGCGGCAGTGTTGGCGGCCAATCCGCGCGGGGAGATCATTTATCGCGAGACAAATTATAAGAAGATCAAGCGGCTTGACGGCGGCGAGATCGCGATCAACAGCCTTGCGAACGCGATAGCCTTGGGCGCCGATGGAAAGCTTTTCATCGCTGACGCAATTGATAAACGCATTATTGCCCGCGACGAAGCCGGAAAGATCGAACAAGTTGCCAGTGGCATCCAAGTTCGCAGTATGATCGTCACGAACAGCGCCTGCATCTACGCCGTCGCTGCCAGCCAACACGTGCCCTTCAGCGACGGCGCCGACCTATGGTTGATTAGACCGAATGGCGAAAAACTGCTGCTCGATAAAGATCTGAATCGCGCCACTGCCATTGCGCTGTCGCCGGATGGACTCTGGCTGGTGGTCGCGGAAGAGACGACGCTTTGGGGCTATAGCTGGCGCGTCCAGCCCGACGGCACGCTCAAGGATAAGCAAAAATACTATTGGTTCCACGTTCCGGACTGGGCGGAAGACAGCGGCGTCCGCGCATGGCGCAACGACCGCGACGGCCGCCTCTATGCGGCGACGCGAATGGGCGTGCAGGTGTTCGACCGCAATGGCCGCGTCCGCGCGATCCTGCCGTTGCCGGAGGGAGAGGTCATAGACGTATGCTTCGGCGGCGCGAGCTTCGATACCCTGTTCGCCGTTTCCGCCGGCAAGATCTACAAGCGCAAACTCAAATCCATCGGCGCGCCATCATGGCTCCCGGCGATCAAACTGCCGCCGTGGGGAGCGGGTTGAAAGATGCCGCGACAAACATACAGGCAGAATCATTGAGGGCAGAATAATTATGATCCTGCCCTCAATGATTCTGCCTGCATTTATGTGCGTTTGTATTCAAAATCCAAAGGCTTTTCATTGCGCCATCTCCGCCAACGCGCGTTGCTCACGTTCTAGTTCTTCTTTGTCCCAGTCCACAGTAGCAGCGCCAAATCTCTTGCATGAAAATAAAAACTCTATGCGGGAACATTCGGCCAGTTGCGCAGCCTGACCTGACGAAAGGCGGCCGATTTCATATAGTTTGACCGCCATTGCCAGCCGCGCTTCGCGGGCGAATTCGTCGCCGCTCAAGTTTGCGACGGCGGCCAATGAATCTGGATATTCGATTAAAATTGTGCCCATTGCTTACCGCGCAGCATGGATGGATTTGGATATCTGCAGCAGAGAGCGTAAGGCGTCATTGACCGCGTCTGAGCTGCGAAACGCTTGGGCAACATCAGGTTCGAGAGCGACAATGTTCGTCTTTTCTTTTGCGAGGCGCCGATGATATTTGCCTCGAATTGCTTTCGAATAATCGAAGTCGTATTCGCTCCGCATTTCATCCTTTTTTTGAGATGTCTTGGCTTTCATGTTTTCTCCCCTACTTGATCTTGATAATCTCATCGCCACGCCAAACGGCGCCATCTGGAAAAGCCGCGCTTATGGCGCGCTTGGCGGGATTCGCAAGGATTTGCCATTGGCGTTTGCCGTCGCTGACTTGGACGAGAACGGCTTCGTCAATGGGGAGGCGACTGGCGTTGGCGGCGTTGGCGGTCGGCGCGGCGTTGTTGGAGGAAATGGCGCCAGAAACGGCGGACATCTTCAGCGTCACGGGTTGGCCAGCGAGCGAGATGGCCCAGACGAAGGCTGTGTTCTTCGCCGTGCGGCGCATCAGGAGCATGGGGACGCGGTCTTGAGTGGTTTTGTAGATGGCATAGCCGGCGATGATTTCAGTCGGATCGTCGCAACCGCTCGCCAGCGTGATTGCCGTTCGCGAGCCGCCGGCGTTTATTTTCAGAACTATGCCATCGCTTACGGCGCGAAGGCTCGTGGCGTCTTTCAGGTAGCGGTAGCCGTCGGTGGCGCCCGGCGCGGTCCAGGGCTGTCCGGCGGGCAGGCCCTCCCAGGCGCCGAATTGATGATAGGCGATGTCCAGCGTATGCGGCGCGTCGCAATGAATCTGGTCAATGACGAGCACAAGGTCCGGCGTCAGCATTGCAGTGGTGCGGATGAAGCGCGCGTCTTTGTAGATGGCCCCGGCGTCGGTGACGGAATAGTCCACGCCGTTCTCGCTGCCGAAAGCGAGGCTCTTGCCCTGTGCGGGCGTCTGCGACATTTGATCCACCACGAGGGTGTTGTGCGCGACGGTGGCTTTGTCCCAGCTCTTGTGCAGCGGCGAGCCGTAGGCGTGCGTGCCACCGTCGGGCGCGAGGACCTGTCCGTGCGTGTAGAGGACGAACTGGTTTTTGTCGGGATGGCCATGGCCGCCGCCGTGGGGGCCGTATTTGACGCACAGCCACGTGGCGTCCTGGTCCTGTCCGCGCTGGAGGATGGCGTAACCGGAGGCCTCGGAGTTACGGCTCTTCAGATTCAGGAGATTGCCCTGCGGGAGGTTCAGCACGCCAAACAGCATCGCCCTTTCGTCCTTGCGGTCGCTCCTCGATAGCAGCGAGGCATAGAGAGGATTCTGATAGCGCGCAAAGGCCAGTTCATAGAGCGCCGCATGTCCTTGCAGCGAGACCATGCCGCTGTCGTTGAAATCCGGCAATACCAGGTTGGGCATGATGAACGTGAAGGGCGCGTCGAACATGGCTTTGAATTTTTCGCCATAGAGATTGATACCGCAGTTGCGCGCGGCCTCCGTCAACGGCCAGAGGCCCTCGATCGTGAAGAAATGATAGCCGCTGCTGCCTTCGAGCCACATCCCGTCCGGCATCACGCCCGCCTCCATCTGGCGCCGGTAGCCGACGGCTTTGTCGTCAATCGCGAAAGAGATCAGCTTCTTATCGCCGAGCAGGAATCCCACCAAGCCGATGGCGCTGTTGTGGCGGCACTGGATATTATGAATCCCGACCTTGCGCGGGAGAATGATCTCGTTGACAGCCGGCAGCAGCATCTTGTCGGCGACGCGCTGGCGCTCGTCGGCGCTGAGCGTATCCCAGACGAGGTCGGCGCCCTGGGCGGTGATAATGATCCAGCTGGCTTCGGTCAGCGATTGCGACGCGACGTGGCCGCCGCCTTTGCCAAGGCGTCCCTGGTTATCGTGCAAGGGATAGGCCAGATAGCGGTCCGTGTATGCCAGCAGGATCGCGCGCCCCCGGGCGGCGTAGCGCGTGTCGCCCGTCGCTTGGAAAAGAATCCCCGCGTCAACAATCTGCTGCGCGAGGTCGGCGTGCGCGCTCGAGATGGCGTTGCCGTTAAAATCCAAACTGCCCTTCGATGTGTCGCCATGGAGGATGTGCGGGCCGATGGGGCATTTATGCTCCCATTCCCAGGGGGCGATTTTCTTGCCGAGCGAAAGGCGGGCGCCATGCTCCGAGCAGACGTAGTTGTGGGACCAGTTTCCGCCGCGCGGCGGCAGCTCGACCGTCTGACTCAGCGCCTGATCCGTCTTGGATTTGATCCGCTCCCATTGCGACTTGGCCCAGGAGCAAGCGGCGATGCGCTGCTTGAGCTGCGCCACGCCTTCGCTGTTGAGAAGAAGGCGCGGATGCGGCGGCAATTCGTTTGGGATGACAGTGGGGACAAGGCTGGCTGCGGTGGGCGCGCCGGAAGCATCGAAAGGATTAGTAGCTTTGGGGCTGGCGGCATCTTTGGCGGCGCTCGTGCCGAAGCCCTTGGCGGCATCGGGGGCAATGGCGTCATTCGCGGGATTATTGGCAGGTTTGCCCGCCTTGGCAGCGGGCGGCTTTGAATCTTTGGCTTGCGTGGGGCTGCTGTTTTTTGCGGTTTCTTTTTGGGCGGCAAGAGGCTGAACGGCAAGCGGCCATGAGAGCAATGCTAAACAGAGAATGCAATGACGAAAGAATTGTTGTAGGGTCATGAGAGGGTGGCATTGTCCTTTTGTTCGCGGAGCGAAGTATATTGCAGGCTGATATACGCCTGCTCTTATGACAAAAACAATGTCTGACAAAACAATTGTTTTGTCGGACATCATTTTGTCAGTGCGGTTTGCACAAGCGAATTGATAGGAGGATAAGCCGGGATTGAGGGGCTGTCAATCCATTCGGAAACAAACGCGCGTTCTATTTCGCTGCGACGTGGACTTGGAAGCGAACACGAAGGGGATAAACGAAACGATAGTTAGAATCAAATGTGTCTTTCTCTGTGAATTGCAGCTGCCTCATGCCGACGACGGTATAATCCCCCGGGCGCTCGAACACGAGCCACCTGGATAAATCAATCTTCTCCGCATACGCCTTGCCCGGAAGGATATCCGGCGGCCGGCCCATCAGTCCTCCGAAATGCCTGGGATCGGGATTCGGGTCGCGGGCGGGAATCCCTTCGGCGTCGAACGCGAAGAACTGAAAGCGATACGAACGGACGCTGCGGCCATCGCCGCCGGTTTCAAGATAGAGGGGCGCCGCGCCGGTGTTCCTGACGTAGAATTCCGCTGTCAGCGCTTCGCTGGTCGCGATGGTTTCCTTATTCGGAAGGAATCCCGCCTCGAACGACGCGCCCGCCGTCGTGATACGCGCATTGCCGGCGAGTTCATCAATCTTTATCAATCGCGGCGTCGCCTTGTCGAAAACAGCCCACAGAATCTTCGCGCCATCCCCACTCAAGAACGGCATCGGTACGCCTGCGCCGTCATACTCAATGCGCCCCGGCGATCTTGCCGGCCCCAACGCCTGCCGCACCTTCTCTTTATGGCGCCAGAATGTGGAAATCAGCCATATTCGCGCATCCCGCGGATCAAGCGCATCGCTCCATAAAAAATCGCCTATGTTTCTTGTCCCCAAATCGTCAGGCGAACCCCACGTCTTCGTCTCCCATTGCGGCCTCCATCGCGAATATGGAACGCTGACCTTCATTCCAATGGATGGCGGCGGCGGATCGAACAGGCTTGGCTGGTCAAACTTGAACTGGAATCCCGCCTCTTCGCCAAACTTGACCGAGCGGATTTCCACGGCTTCGGCGTACGTGAAAAAATTGCCCTGAAAATCATGCAAGGGCTTTGATATCAGTCCCACTTTTTCCGGCAGCCAATATTCGCCATATTGTTTGTAGCCGGTTGCAATGGCCTCATCATACTGTACCGGCGCCCAGTCGTATTGCGGCGCCAGCGTGATGGTCCGGCCATCTTTCACGAGGACGACGCATTCGACGCCCGCCACCGTTTCCCATTTGATGACCAGCTTGCCGTATCGCTCCATCTCGCGCCATCGGTTCACGGTCCAGGGATGCGCTCCCCAGACAATGGGACCCAGCGTGTTTTCAATTCCGTGCGCTTCATTGTGCGCGAGATATCGCATCTTATCCGTCTTGTCGGGCGTCAGCGGTTTGCCCTCGGCGGCCTCGTAAAGCCGTATATCATTCAGCGAGGCGCGCTCGTTGGCATTGCGATAGCGCATGCAGAGAACCTTGCCGTTCTCCTCCGCGCGCGCATCTTCGCGGAAAAAACTCCATTGCGTCAGCAAGGTGTCGTACTCCACGCGCGGCTCTTTTCGGTCGGCCATGTCGCCCACGGATCGCTTATAGTCAATCCGGAACCTGGCGGCGCGATATTTCGAATCCCGCCGCGAAAGCGCCTCCAGGACTTCGCTGAGCGTTGGGACGGTCTTCGATGTGGCGGCAGCGTTCCGGCCATCCTTCGCGATGGCCAGCATTAGAGCTTTTGCTTCGGATGTGGGAACCGCGCGGGAGGACATCGGCAGAGCCGCTTCACGGCGATCGGCTGTTTGCGCTGGGGCTGTGAATGCGGCCGCGATGGTCAGCACTACAAAAACAGGGATACATTTCCTGATCATGGCAAGCGTATTCATAGCGCGTAATTCTCCCGCATCAGGAATGACGGACAAGGCGGCGTGCCTGACGCGATCTCTTGTGAAATTCTGAATCCATACCGCCGCAGTGTCAAAGGTATTTCTCAATTTTTCCCAAGAATTCAGCCGATGAAAACGGCGCCCTTCACAGGCCTGCTCCCTGGCCCGCGCCGATCGCACAATAGGAATCGCGCATTAGGACTTGTAGCGTTTGGCATACGTCCTCTATCATTGAATGGTCGTTATCAAATCATGTATGGGAAGTTATCTCATGCCCAAAAATCTATCACGCCGCAATTTCAGCAAAGGCGCCGTGGCGGTGGCGGCGCTTTCGCAAGGCGCGACATTTCTGACCGCGCAAAAGGCCCAGTCAGAATCCAGCGCGACAAGCCAATCGTTGGCGCAACAGAAACCGTCCGGCGCGGACCAGGTCTCCGCAGCGAACCGGCCAGTGGCAAAGCCCAATGTCCTCTTCCTGATGACGGACCAGCAACGCTTCGATACCATTGCCGCTCTGGGCAATGCGCATATTTATACTCCCAATCTGGATCGGCTCGTGCGGCGGGGAATTGCGTTCACTCAGGCCTACTCGACCTGCCCGGTGTGCGTCGCGGCGCGCTACACCATCCGCACGGGCTGCGAGCCGCCCACTACGCGCATTTTCTCCAACGGGCATTCGCGCCCGGCGTCCGGCCAGGCGCAGACGCTTCCCGAACGTTGCGGCCCGTATCTGGCGCAGGTGATGCGGCGGATGGGCTACCGCACATTCGGCATCGGCAAATTCCACTCGCAGCCCTGGGACGAAGATCTGGGGTTCGATGTTCATCTGCACAGCGAGGAACTCTATGGCACGCCCGATCAGCGGCGGCGCGATGATTACGCCGCGTGGATCGCGAAGGAGCATCCGCAGTTTGACTATGTCGAAAATCTGATGGGCGAGCGGACGGAGATGTATTACATACCGCAGCTCAGCCCGCAGCCGGCCGAGCTGACCGTGGAACGCTGGGCGGCGGACCGCGCCGTCGAGCAGATCAGCGCCCCCGACGCCCGCCCCTATTTCGGCTTCGTATCTTTTGTCGGGCCGCATCCGCCGCTGGCGCCGCCCATTCCGTTCAACCGCCTCTACGATCCGGACCGCATGCCGAATCCCGTGCGCGGCGATCTGGCGAACGACCACGCGGACGAGGAGATTCCGTGGATGAACCATGCGATCTGGGCCGAGGACATCAACGACCCTCATGCGCGCGTCCTCAAGGCGCGCTACTACGGCGAGATCACCTACATTGACGATTGCATCGGGCGCATCCTCGCCGCCGTGGAAGCGCGCAGCGACGCTCGGAACACGCTGATCTGTTTCTTCACTGATCATGGCGATCATCTGGGGGATCATCATGCCTGGCAGAAAGAAAGTTTCTTTGAGGCGTCGTGCCACATTCCGTTCCTGATGAGCTGGCCCGCGCGGCTGCCCGCCGGCGCGCGACGGGATGAACTGGCGTGTCTGGCGGACCTTTTCGGCATCGCCACTTCGGCGGCAGGCGTTTCATCTGCCGCCATACCGCAATTGCGCGAAGGCTGCGATCTGCTCGGCGTCATGGAGGGCAAAGCCAACCCGCGCCAACGCCTGGCTGCCTATTATGGCGAACCCGGCACGCCTTTCTTCAAAATCATGGTTCGCAAAGGCCCTTGGAAATATATCTACCTTGCCAATGGCGCGCGGGAGCAATTGTTCCATCTCGGCGACGATCCCAATGAGCTGAAGAATCTGGCCGAATCGCATCGCGACACAGCGGCGGACCTGCGCAAAGACGCCGTGGCCGCCTGCCGCGCGCCTGGCGCCAGCGATGCGCTCGCAGGCGCCTCGGGCTCGGGCGATGACCTGCGCGGCTTTCCGTTCGCCGCGCGCAAGTTTCAGCGCATCTATCAATTCGACGCCTCGCGCGGCGTGCGTGGTTTTCCCGCTCGTCCGCAGGATGCTCTCGAAGCATATATGCGCCGATCTTTGCGCCAATAACACGCATCGAGGTTGAAGGATTGATAAATATGCGCTACGCCATTCCAGACGTGAAGGCGAGCCGCAGATATTGCTTTTTCTTGCTTGACAATCTATGCCTGTCCATTGCGAACTCATGGGGATTCGATTGTGATAAAAAATTGAATTTGTTGTCTAACTTTTTGCAGTAGGAGCATAAAATTGAAAACGAGCGAATTACTAGAAGAAGCTATTTCGCTTCCCGTAGATGAGCGAGCGAGCTTGGCTGACTCTCTACTGCAGAGTCTGAATCCGCCCGATTCCCGCATTGACCGCAAATGGGCTGAGGTAGCCCAACGGCGTCTCAAAGAACTGCGATCTGGCAAAGTGAAATCCGTTCCAGGCGAAGAAGTATTTGCCAAGATTTGGAAACGCTATCCTGCATGAGTTATTCATTCCATGACGAAAAGATTCCCGTATGGGGTATTGTACACCAAAGAGAGCGATGGTATCTTCATCCTTGCTGTCATGCACTTGCATCGCAATCCAGACTATTGGCAACACAGATTAGCTTAGCACCTTATTTGATATGAACCAAGCACAAGCAATTGCAGCGGTTCTTGTAGTAAGCCTATGCGGCCTGCTAAATAGCAGCAGCAGTGCGGATTCTGATTTGCCGCCGACCGCGCTCAGGATTGCCGTTTATGAATCCGAGGCAAATACGGCGGTCTATAAGGGGATTCATCAGCAGCCGCTTCGACAGTGGCTGGAAAAGAACGGCTATGCGTTCGAGATCATCGGCGACAAACAGGCAAGCGATCCGGCTTTGTTGCAGCGCTATGCCTTGGTGATGGCGACCAGTTGTTATATCATCCCGGATGCTGCCTGCTCGGGACTGGCGAAGTATGTCGCGGATGGCGGGCGTCTGATATGGATGGATGGTCCCGCGCGATGCCGCAACAAAGAGATGCTGGCGACGCTTGGCGTGATGGAGGGATGCTCCTACACGCAGCTGAACAAAGCGCGCTTTCGGATGCTCGATGCGTCGCATTTCATCGCTGACGGAATAACCAGCTTCAGCACACAGGCGACGGGCAATCCGGCGCTGAAGGTCTCCGGCGAAACGCTGGCCATCTATTCAGGCATTGCCGCGCCGCGCGATTCCAGTAAGCAAGAGAGCGAGAAGATTTTTCCCGCCATCATCGTGACCAAGACGGGCAAGGGGCGCGTGATCTTGTTGAACTGGATTCCGTGGCTCAGTCGCGCGCCTGAGATCAATATCCTGCTCGCTAATGCCGTGGAGTATTTGCTTGCTGAGCGATTGCTGCAATCCGTTCCTTGCGCTTTGCGCCTGGGCGGCTGTCCGCGCGAGGCGTCGCAGCCGGCGCCGCTTTTATTTTCCGCGCGCATTATTGCGCGCGCCCAGTATGCGGGTAAAACCGCCACTCTGAGTGCTGTGTTACTTGACGACAAAGGCAAACCGCAACAGCAGGCGGCGCCGATAACGATGGAACTGCGAACATCCGAGAAAGGCGACATAGCTATTGCGGCGCCTTCAATCACCTTCGAGACCAACGGCCTGCCCGACGGCGAATACACTATCGCGATCAGCGGCAAGGCAGGCGAGACCGCGCTCGAACCGATCCGCGTCGCCGTCACGTTGAACGGCCAGGCGCTCGCAAAACTCGCAACCGAGCAAGCAGAGCGCGCCAAACTCCTGCGGCCCTTGTTTGTGGGAACGCTGGGCGACTATGACGCCGAGCCGCGAACCAAGGAAGGGCGCGTGGATATTCCGCGCCTCTTCAAGCAGATCGAGGCCGCCCACATGAACATGTACGACTTCCTCATCTGGCACAAGAAGACTGACTGGGAGGATTTTCAGGTATTTGCGCCGGAGGCAAAAAAGCGGAATCTCAAAGTATGGATCACCCTTGTTCCGCCGAGCGAACCGCCGCCGAGCGCGCCCTTCGGCCTGGATTATCTGCGATGGGCGGACGAGATCGGCAAGCTATCGAAGCAGCATGACAATATCGTTGGCGTCGTCATTGACGATTTCTGGTCCGGCGGGAACCACTCGCTCTTCACTCCTTCTTATATCGCGAAATTCGCCGGCATCCTGCGCGGGCATAATCCCGAGCTCGCATTCCTGCCGACGATCTACTGGGGCACGATTGGAGATGAAGAATTCATCAAAGATTATCGGGCGGCGCTGGATGGCATTGTATTCCCATACGCGGATTTGGTTTCGACTCAGGACCTGCCGCTGCAGCTGGCCGCCTGCCGGAAATGGCTCGGGCCTGATAAGCTGCTCCTGATCAACGTCTATGCGTCCGGCTCATCCGGAACGCGCGAAAAAGGCCCGCGCACGGCCGAATACATGCGGGACATTCTCACCATCTCGCGGGAGAAGTGCGATGGCATCCGCATTTATTGCCTGCCCAAGCAGGATTTTGCGGACCACCGGTTCGCCATCACTTCCGAGCTCTATGGCAAATGGAATGCCAAACCGTGAGCCCCAAGAGCAAGGGGCGCGATTTTTCTCTGGATACAGGGCGGATTTCCGGTATCATTCCTTCAATGTTTAATTATCGGAGGCGCGCTATGCTGCGTAAACGTGTATTATTCGCGCTGCTATTGCCGGGGATTTTGACGCTCTCGGTCCTGGCGGCGAAGAGCATGAAGGTGCAGATCAAGAAGGCAGACATCCGCGAATCCCCCATGCAACTCTCGAAGGTGCTGGGAAGCGTGGACTATGACAAAGAGGTGAGCGTCCTGGAGGAGAAAGGCGCATGGATGCGCGTTTCAACTCCGGACAGCCAGATCACCGGCTGGATGCACGCCTCCGCGCTCAGCGCGAAGACGATCTGGAAATCCGGCGGCAAGGAAGCGCCGTCGTCAGTCTCCAGCAGCGAGATGGGGACGGGCAACAAAGGCTTCGACGCCAATGTGGAAGCGGATTTCAAGAAGAGCCAAAATCTGGACTATTCCTGGGTTGACAAAATGGAAAGCTTCATGGTCCCGGATGAGGCGGTCAAGGATTTCATGGATAAAGGCGGTCTCAGGTCGGGGAAAGGAGAATCGAAATGAAACGCTTTGTTCTCCCACTCATTCCGCTGGCTGCGCTGGCGCTGTTCTTTGCGTGCCAGGAGATCAACAAAGGCTTGCAGACGGGACTCAAGGTCGCCGGGCAGACCCATGTCGTCAATCCGCAGTACACCGAATCGCTTGCCAAGACCAGCGATGCGTTCGCAAAGACGATCGAAGACCTTTCGCCGATGCAGGAGTATTATATCGGCCGCGCCGTCGCCGCTTGTCTTCTACAAACGTACAAGCCATGCGACAATCCCAGGGCGAACGAATATCTGAACGTCATGGGGCGCGCGATCGCCGCCGAATCGGAGCGGCCCGAGACTTACGGAGGCTATCATTTCCTGATCCTCGATACGGACGAAGTGAACGCCTTCGCGGCGCCGGGCGGGCTGATTCTGGTTTCGCGCGGGCTGCTGCGATGCTGTAAAAACGAAGACGACGTGGCCGCCGTGCTCGCTCACGAAATCTCGCATGTGGCCAAGATGCATGGCCTTCGCGCCATCAAGCAGAGCCGCCTCAAGAACGCCCTCATCGTCACCGGGACCGAGGCGGCGCGCACCGCCAATTTCCATGCCGACTTGGTTCAGGATTTCCAGTACGCCATTTTCGATATCAAGGACGCGTTGATGGGCGGATACGCGCCGAATCAAGAATTCGAGGCGGATGCGACCGCCGTCACGGACCTGCAGGGTATCGGTTATAATCCCGAAGGATTGCGGCAGATGATCGGCGAGCTTCAGAAGCGGCAAAAACCGGGAGATAAAGGATTCGCCAAGACGCATCCATCGCCCGAAGAGCGCCTGAACAAGCTCAACGCGATTCTTCCAGCTTCCGGCGAAACGCCCACAGTCACCGCGCGCGACACTCGCTTCAAAGAAGCGCTGGCAGGAATTTAAGAAAGATTTTTTAAGTCCGTGTCCGTCCGTGCTTGTCCGTGTCCGTCTGTGCCAGTCCGTGCCAGTCCGTGTCCGTCCGTGTCCTCGAGGAAATGCCCTTTGCTTCTCCGCAATAAAATCATCCAAGGGCTTCTGATCGGCCTCGCCGCGGCAGCCATCTCAGCCGCCGCATACCGCGCCGGATGGCTGGCATGGATCGAAGATCCGCTCTGGGACTGGCGTGTGCGCGCACTGGCCAAACCCGCCCCTTCCACCGCTCAAATCAGCCTGGTTCTCCTGGATCAGTCCAGCCTTGAATGGGCTGCCGACGAGCCGCTGAAGTGGCATTGGCCGTGGCCGCGCGCGGCATACGAGGCTATTCTCAGCTGCTGCCGCCGCGGCGGCGCCAAAGCCGTGATCTTCGATTCGATCTTCACGGAGAACTCGAGCTACGGCGAGGATGACGATCAGGTCTTCGGCGCGGCCATCGGCAAAGCGCCGGACGTAGCAATGGCGGTTTTTCTGAGCCAGGAGCAAGGCCTGACGCGCCATTGGCCCGACGACTGCGCGACGCGCACGATCGCGGTGGAAGGATTGGACCGCTATATTCTCACCCCCGCGGCAAAGCAGCTCATCATGCCGCGCGCCGCGTTTCCTGTGCCGGCGATCCGCGTTCCCAGCGCCGTGCTCGGCAATATCTACTCCGAAGCGGAAAAAGGCGCCACGGTGCGCCGCCTCGCGCCCTTTCGCGTTTTCGACGGGCGCTTCTTCCCCACCCTCGGCCTCGCGGCTTATCTGGCGGGCAATAAGGGAGAGGCGCTTGCCCTCACCGGGAATGAGCTGCGAATCGGAAGCCGCTCCATTCCGCTCGATGCTCACGGAAACGCGATCCTTCGTTTTCGCGGCCCGACGCAAACGCACAAGGCCATCAATGCCGCCGCTGTGATCCAGTCGGAAATGCGCCTGCGCGAGGGAGGCGCCGCATCAGGCGATCTCGGGCTCTTTCGCAACCGCTACGTCTTTTTCGGAACGACCGCGCCCGGCCTTCTCGATCTGAGAGCCACGCCCATCAGCCCGATTTATCCCGGCGTGGAAATCCAGGCGACCCTGCTCGATAATCTGCTCGCCGGCGATTTCTTCCGCGAATTTCCAGGAAAATATTCGCTGCTGACCCTTCTGATTCTGGCCTGTCTCGCCGGCATGGCGGGACGCGTCTGCGCCAATGGCTGGCAGACTTCTGTTGCGGCGGTCGTGCTGCTGCCGCTCCCCATCCTTGCGGGATTCTTCGCCGCTGCGCAGGGGCATTGGCTGCCCGTCGCGGGCCCGCAGACAGCCATCATTCTTGCGCTCGCGGGAACGCTAATTGTCAACTATTCGGTGGAAGGGCGGCAGAAGCGATTCATCAAGAGCGCCTTCAAGCAGTACCTTAGCCCCGCCGTGATCGCGCAGATCGTCAAAGACCCGCAGCGGCTGCGGCTCGGAGGCGAAACGCGGGAACTGAGCATCTATTTCTCGGACATCCAGGGCTTCACCAGCATCTCCGAAAAGCTCGAGCCTCAAGCCCTGACCGCCTTGCTCAACGACTACCTGACCGCGATGACGGACATCATCATGGATGAAGGCGGAACGGTGGACAAATATGAAGGCGACGCCGTTATCGCTTTTTGGAATGCGCCGCTTGACCTTCCCGATCACGCCACGCGCGCGGTGCGCTCCGCGCTGCGCTGTCAGAAAAAATTGGACGAACTGCGGCCCGCGTTCCGCGAGCGCATCGGCGGGCGCGACATGCGGATGCGGATCGGCCTCAACACCGGCCCGGTCGTGATCGGCAACATGGGCTCGAATCAGCGATTCAATTACACCTTCCTGGGCGACGCGGGGAATCTGGCCTCGCGCCTCGAAGGGATCAATAAGCAATTCGGCACATACGTCATGCTTTCGGAAATGATGTTGTCGCGGCTGACGGGGGATGAATTCGCAACGCGTGAGCTGTCGCGCGTCCAGGTCGTTGGGAAGAAGACGGCCGTCCGCGTGTTCGAGCCGATGTGGCGCGAGGAATACGCCGCGCGACGCGAAATTTTGGAGGCGTTCGACCGCGCGTTGCGGCATTATTACGACGGGCGCTTCGAGGAGGCGCTCAATGGATTCGAAGCGATTGCGAACGCCGACGCCCCCGCCGCCGCTTATGCAAAGCGCTGCAAGGGCCTGATCGAAAATCCTCCAGCGCAATGGGAAGGCGTGTGGGAGATGACCGAGAAGTAATCTCGAACCAAGGCCAATGTCCTCTTATGAATTCGAATGCGGAAGTTTTTTCCATCCAGGCGCACGCCAAAGTCAATCTCTTCCTGGATATCCTGGGACGGCGCGAGGATGGCTATCACTCGATTCAATCTATCATGCAGACGATTGATCTGGCCGACACGATTCGCGTTGCGCCGCGCGCCGATGACCAATTCATCCTGACGTGCAGCGATCCATCGCTTCCCCAAGGTCCACAAAATCTGGCCGTCAAAGCAGCCCTAGCGCTGCGCGATGCGACTTCGCGTTGGTTCGGCTTCGATATCCATCTCGACAAGCGCATTCCCGCCGGCGCCGGACTGGGCGGCGGGAGCGCCGACGCCGCGGCGGTCATGAAACTGATCCGGCAGGCGGCGCGCTTGCAAATCTCCGATGCTGATCTGGCGGTGGTGGCCGCGCGCGTGGGCAGCGACGCGCCGTTTTTCGTCTCGGGCGGAACGGCGCTGGCCTGCGGCCGCGGCGAAATTCTTAGTACGGTGGAGAACAACTGCGCGGAGGGCGGCATCGTGGTGGTCTGCCCGGACGCACACGTCTCGACGCCGGAGGCCTATCGCTGGTGGGATGAATCCGGCATGCCGCGAACGCGTGTGCGGGTGGAGCAGATGATCGAAGCCTTGCATGCCGGCGATTGGCGGCGCGTAGCGGATTGCGCGGAGAACGCCTTTCAGGAGATTGTGGAGTCGCGCGTTCCCACGATCGCCGCGGCGCGACGCGAACTGGCCGAAGCCGGCTGCATGAAAGCCGTCCTGAGCGGTTCCGGCGCGGCAGTGTTCGGGTTGACCGAGACGGAGCCAGCGGCAAGGCGCATGGCGGAGCGATTGAAAAACCACTACCCTCTCGTCATCGCAAGCCCCGCCGCGCCCAAAGCGACATGGAGCGCAGCGGAATGAGCCAAAAGCTGGCGCCATTTCTATCGGCATTAAAGGAGGCCTATTAGCCATGCCCCGCACACGAAAAATCGTTTTTATCATGACTGACACCCAGCGGACGGATATGCTGGGATGCTACGGGAATGCGGATATGAAGACGCCGCAACTCGACCGGCTGGCTGCGCAGGGATTGCGGTTCGAGCGCGCCTATACCTGCCAACCCGTCTGCGGACCCGCGCGCGCCGCGATCTTCACGGGAAGCTTTCCGCACTCGAACGGCGGCTGGGGCAACACCATGGCGCTGGGCGACAACGTCAAGAGCATTGGACAGCGCCTGCGCGATCAGGGCCTGCACACGGCTTACATCGGCAAGTGGCACCTCGACGGTGGCGATTATTTCGGGCTGGGGCGCTGTCCGGATGGATGGGACCCGGCGTACTGGTACGACATGCGGCGCTACCTGGAGGAACTCACGCCGGATGAACGCGTGCGGTCGCGCAAAACAGAAACCAATCAGGACCCGGGCCTCAAAGCGGAATTCACTTTCGGGCGGCGCTGCTCGAACCGCGCGATTGACTTTTTGCAGAAGCACGCCAAGGAGGATTTTTTTCTTGTCGTCTCCTACGATGAGCCGCACGGGCCGTTCGTGTGTCCGCGCCCGTTTTCGGAGATGTACAAGGACTATCAGTTCCCCAAGAGCCGCAACTTATGGGACACGCTCGAAAGCAAGCCGGAGCATCAGCGCGTTTGGGCGGGCGACAGTCTGAAGCAAAATAAGGACACGCTCAAGATGTCATGGCCTGCCTTCTTCGGATGCAATTCGTTCGTGGACGATGAAATCGGGCGCGTGCTTCGGGCGGTGGATGAACACGCTCCCGACGCGCTCGTAATCTATACCTCGGATCACGGCGATTTCCTGAATTCGCACAGCCTGGGCAACAAAGGCCCGGCGATGTACGACGAAATCACGCGCATCCCGCTGATCGCGCGCTGGCCGGGCGTTATCGCGGCGGGCGGCGTCACGAAAAATCCGGTATCGCACATTGACCTAGCGCCGACGATTCTGGAGGCGGCGGGATTGCCCGTTCCGAAATTGCTCGAGGGGCGGAGTCTGTTGCCGGCGCTGGCGAATCCCTCGCAACGCGTCAATGAAACGATCTTCATGGAGTTTGGCCGCTATGAAATTGACCACGACGGATTCGGCGGATTCCAGCCGATCCGCTGCGCCTTCGATGGCCGCCACAAGCTCGTGATCAACCTGATGACCAGCGACGAACTCTACGATCTCGAAAGCGATCCCGCGGAAATGAATAACCTCATTTTCTCCGCGCCGCACGCCGCCCTGCGCAACGCGCTGCACGACCGCCTGCTCGACTGGATGAATCGCACGCGCGATCCCTTCCGGGGCTATTATTGGGAACGCCGCCTCTGGCGAACCGATTCACGCCCGGCGACGTGGCGCCACACCGGCATAACGCGCCAGCGCGAAAACGAGGAATACGAACCGCGTCAATTGGATTACGACACGGGTCTGGCGATGAAAGAAGCCACACGGCAGAAGTAGAGGCCCTAGACATCTGCCGCCTGGAATGTCCCTTAAGACGAGGGCAAGGAATTTTGGCCGGGCTTCAGCCGGCTCCTGTTTGCCCCCGGCTTCAGCCGGCGGGATTCAAGGTATCGCCTCTTTTTGAGCACGCTTCAGCGCGGCTTCTCGACATGCTTCAGCCTGAAGTGCGGACAATGCAAATACGCTAAAGCATGCCGAGAAGCCGCGCTGAAGCGCGCTCAGAAGAAAATTGCCCTTCAGTCCCACCGGCTGAAGCCGGGGGCAAACAGGAGCCTGCTGAAGCAGGCTAAAATGAAGATACCGCGAGAGGATGATACTTTAGCTTGGACGGGCGCCATCTCAGACATAGATACATGACTTTACAATCTCACGGGCCATTTTTCGGTTCCGCATAGTAGAGATGCACGCAGGAGTAAGGATATCGGCGCGCCGCCCCAATACCTGCTCAATGTGCTCGGAGAACTCCATAAACCGAAGGCCAATGCTCCGATCGAACTCTGCAACGATGTCCACATCGCTCAGGTCCGTCTGTGTACCGCGAGCATATGAGCCAAACAGGCCAAGGCGCTTGACGCCGAATTCTCTTTGAAGAAACGGCAATTCCTCACCGAGAGTAATGAGTATCTGCTCCTTTGTCATGTCTCTGACCCCTACTTCATGATAAAACCCGCATCCACAATATCGGCGTGGTCGGAGGCGATGCCGTCGGCGGCGTCGGTGATGACGAGGCGCAATTCCTTGTAGCGAGCGTTCAACTCCAGATCGAACGCCCACGAGCGGATGGTTTTCGAGGACAACACGGGTGACTTGCTGAGCAAGGTTGGCTGCTCGCCCATCTCCTTCACATCGCCGTAAACCTCAAACGTCACGCTGGAGCGCGGATCGTCCTTTTTTTCGTCGTCGAGTCCGACGACCGACACGAACCGGCGCGCGCCAGAGGGAATCGCATAGACGAAAAGCGCGTTGGCGTGCGCACCGAGGCCGTTCGCATATTGTTTGCCGTCAACCGTCAGCGGTTTGCTTTCGATGGATTTGTTGATGCCGAGCTGGCCATAACCGTTTTTGGCGCTGACGGGCTTGAGGCTCGTGAGCAGAACTTCGGGCTTGGGAGGCGCAGGCGGACGCGTGAGTTGCGCGGGCATGGCGACTTCAACGGAGGCGGGAGCGGATGCGGCGCCGCCCCATCCGAGTGCCGTCACGGAGTAGCGATAGGTCTTGCCAAAAGCGACCGGCGCGTCGGTGAAGGCCGCCGCCGATGACTCGAATGTTGCGCCGTCATTGCGCGCGATCCGGTAAAGGTCGGCGCCGTTGTCATCCCACTTCAGCGTCACTGTATCGAACTCGGCGGCGGCTTTCAAGCCGGTCACCGCCGCCGGCGCGGTCGCTTCAATGCGGGCCGGTTCGAACTTGATCTCCCATTTCACCTCGGCGTTGACCGAGCTGGCGATGGCCAGGCGGACTTTCGGGCCGTCCTGCTTGACGGCAGGCGGGGCGATGGCGCGCCACGACTTCTCGCCCAAGGGAACGATGACGCGGAGTTCGCACGGGTCGTTGGCGACAACGCGGCTCACGCCGGACAGCGTTTTCGCGGCGGCGTCCCATTTCTCTTCGATCACGTCCACGATTCCCTGCGTGACGTGTCGCGACGTGCTGAGCAGTTGCGGATGGTCCGCCGCCGGCCGGATGGCGAGCACGCGGCAAGACGCGGGAGGCAGCGCCGCGCGAAGCTCACCGCGGAATGGCGGCATGAATTTGTTCTCCCAGAAATCGAACGCGGCATATTCCTGCGACGCCGGCAAGCCGATGCGCTCGGCCGCGCAGGAGATCGTCGTGGCGTTTTTCTGATCCCAGTTGAAGATCGCAACGACGTCGCGGCGCGGCGTTTTCCTTGAATCCGTCAGCAGCCAGATGCGCGCGGGATCATTCTCGAAATAATCCACGGGACGCGCAAACAGGCCATGCGCGAGAATCGTGCGTTTGAGGATATCGAGCCGCTCCGGCGGCAGGTCGGGCATCCAGTCGCTGTTGTAGAACAAATCGCCGGTGATCGCCGTAAAGGATGCGTTGACGCGCGCCTGCGCGAGCGGCGTCTTGGCGCGGATGCTGACGCAGTCGGGGTCGTTGTGCCAGACGCGGCCTTGGAGGAAATAGTTGCGCGAAGCGTGCGGCGCGCCGATGCGGCCCGCGCCGGTGTCGGGGCCGACCCGCATGGCGTCGAGCAGGCCGAACGATCCGCCAAACGAGCGCATGTTTTGCGAGACGCAACAGCCGAGCAGATAGACGTCCGGTCCGGCGGTCTCGCGCACGAGTTTGAGGCCGTCGCGGAAAGCCTCGATCTGCGTCTTGTCGGGATCGCTGAGCGCCGCCTCGCCCATTTCGTCCCACTTGTAGCCGTTGTTGACGTACATCAACCGCGTGGCCGTGCCGGTCCACAGGCCGTCCATCTTGAAGACCCGATAGCCCCATTCGTGCGCAATGCGGTTGACGAGTTTCTTCAGGTATTCGCGCGCGCCGGGATGCGTCATGTCGAGACACGTGCCGCCCCACCTGGCTTCAAACGGTTTGCCGTCCTTGTCCTTGGCAAACCAGTCCTGGTGGTCCTTGAAGAACTCGTCATAGGAGGTTCCTGCGAAGGGCATGAACCAGATGCCGGGCATGAGGCCGAGCTTCTTGATATTATCGGAGGTCGCCTTCATGCCGTTCGGATAGGGACCATTGGGTTTGGCATTCATGAACCCGCGGCAGGGGCCGTTCTTCGAGGTTCCCGACTGCCACTTGTCGTCAATCTGAACAAAGTCGAATCCGAATTGCTTCAGCTCCTTCGCTGCAAACTCCGCCAGCGCGGCAAGATTCGTTTCATCGCACGCGCCGGCGTGTTTGTCGGCATACCACGTGCAATAGCCGGCAGGCTGGGGCGGCAGTTTGACTGCGTAATGCTTCGCGATCGCATCCGCATAAGATTCAAGGCCGATGCGCGCGTCGGCAAACCAACCGACCGCCAGCGTCTCCGTTTCGGCGCGCCCGCCAGGCTTGACGCGCAGGCGGCCATAGTCAATCTGCGCTTCGAGGCCCACGCGGTCGTTCACGATGGGAGAAAACACCACGCCACTGCCGCGATCATGCGTCAGCCAGCCGGCGACGACGCCGTTGCGGCTCTGCGGATCGGCGATGGCGAGCCATGCATAACTGCCCGTGTTTGTCTCCGGCGCCAGCAGCCCGCCCGTGCCGATTGTTTTCGTCTGCGACGCGCTCATCGCGGTTGTCAGCGAGATCATCTTTACTTTGCTCGTCACGACCGCTTCGCTGCCGCTGTTGCGAACGGCGCTTCGAAACAATGCGAACGGCAGCGATGGGAACACAAAGGCTTTGGCCTCTCCCATTTCAATGGCCTGGCCGGCGCCAAAGTTCTTATCGCTGACCGCCGTCACTTTTGCCTCGGCGGCCGCATTGCCGACCGCATCGCCAAACCGGATATCGCTGATGGCCGGGCGTCCCTGCGCCCAAATCGAGAAGCATTTACCGGCGGCGTCATAGCGAACCTCCAGCGTTTCATTGCGTATCGCCAACGGCTCGAAGCGCCCAGGCGACAGGGAAACTGGAAATCATCAACAGAAAAGCGAAGACAGTATTCGCTATCAATGCTCCATTAATGTTGTTGCTGTTCCGCGAATTGTATAAGGTAAAAACAGCAAATGGAACAAAGATGATGAGCGGTCCCATGATCGAGACAATCGCGGCGGCAAACGGGATCAAGGCTTTAAATCCTGCGGTGCGCGATCTCGATCGGCAAAGGCGCGCCATCAGCAGGAAGATGCCGCCGAGCGACAAAACGAGATTGCTTAGCCCAAGGAACAAAGCAGCCAGATTTGAAGTGACATACAAAATCGCGGAATCACTGTCGGCGCACCAGATCCTGAAATTTTCAAGCCATACGATGATAAGCATCGGAAACACGCTCCAGATCGGCGCAGTCAGCCGCAGGATGCGCGGCTTGAGGAGGGGAGTCAGATACGCATCCGGCGACAGACCCGTAACGGCCAGCTCCTCGCGGCGCACCCGGTCCGCAAGTGAGAAGATCGCGGGGGCCAGCCGGATTTGGAGCCATATTGCTGTAATTGGCCCAAGAAAAAAGAAGCCCAAAATACATGCAGTGAACTGAAACCTTCCATGAGAAAAAGAAAAGCCCGCGATCAGCAAACCCCACGTCACGACACTTCCCAGCCAATCAATCAGGATTTCTTTGGCTCTGCTTTTTAGAACGCCAGCCATATCCAGCTCAGTTATTGCGCGCATGCGATGCAGGAACTATCGCCAATCCATTCATGATTCGCAAGAGCTATAAGGCGGCAGAGGCTTCGGGCGCGCGCAGATGTATTTCAGAATTCCGGTTGAGCTTCTCGCTGAAGGCTGACGCGCCACCACCGGGCCTTGAGCCGGTGGAGCGATGATTGCAGGCTAGAAGCGCTTGTCGTCTCTACCTTGACGCCACCACCGATCTTGCATCGGTGGAGCGATGATTGCAGACCAGCAAAGCAACCTATTTGCGCTCTATTTGCGATGGTCGCATAGCATGGAGGAAGAGCGTATCCATTGCGCAATCATCGCTCCACCGGCGCAAGGCCCGATGGTGGCGGATAGGAAAGAGCATTTGCGATATCAAGTTAGTCGCGGAGATTTTGGAAGGCGCATTTTTTGTATTGATAGCTTGCCGGGAGATTGGTCAAACTATCGCCGGTTTCTGCGCGACTTCCGGCGAAAAGCGCCTCGGCGCAAAACGCGAGCGGAGATCAAGAGCGGAAGCGCGAAACAATGCGGCATCCACAGATGCGCCCATAGCTCAACTGGATAGAGTGTGTGGCTTCGGACCACAAGGTTGGGGGTTCAAACCCCTCTGGGCGCGCTTCAAAAAAATCGTAGCCCTATAGCGATGCGCAGTAGGGTTGCAAAAAATCCTTAAAAATTGCATTTTTGCCGTGAACTCTTTGCTCCTGGAGCGTGTCTAAATGAGCACGGTGGAGTGTTTCTGCGTCCCGCCCGCGTCCCAACATTACTTTTGCCTGTCCATTTTTGCCAAGGGAGGATTATCCCCATGAAACGGTCATTGTTTGCAGCAGCGCTTCTGGCGTTCAGCCTGTCTCTTGCCCCCGCCAGAGAAATCGGCTTTGTCGAGCAGTTCGCCTTGTCTTCGGACCGGACGGAAGCCTTGAAGCAACTCGTTCCGGGCAGCGAGGACTATTATTACTACACTTGTCTGCACTACCTGAACGAGGGGGAATACGGCAAGGTGGACGAACTGCTGAAGCCGTGGATACAACGCTACAACCGCACCCAGCGGGTCGTCGAAATAGAAAATCGGCTGGCGCTCCTGATCTATGACAAGGACGCCAAACGCTCCCTTGAATATCTGCGCAGCCATTTGGGTCTTGTTTTCAACCATCAGCAGGAACAGCTGAATCCCAAGCCCAATCTGCCCACGGCTCTGGACCAGAAGATCATCGGCAATGAAGCTCTTACCCAGCGTGCGCTGCTGATCCAAAACAACCTGGGCGGCTTTGAAGACGCCGCGCTGGACTGGGTCGCATCCCTCAAGCTGAGTCCCGAGCGCCTGCGCGATTTCCTCCGCCGCATCAAGCGCCCCGACGTCGCCAACCTGGTCCAACTTGTGCTCGCCGATTTGCAGCAGCCCAACAGCGGGGGCTTTGGCTCGCTGGAAATTCACAACCTGCTTTTGCTGCCGCAACTGGAAGCCCTTTTGAGGGACAGGCCGACTCTGAAGAATGAAACGCGTTTTGTGCGCGACTGGCTTGCGCGGCTGCGGCCCGGCAATGACAGCGACTGGCGCAACGACGCCAAGGAACGGGAAGCCTTCCTCGACCGGCTGTGGGCCTACGCGCAAACGCTGGATCCCGCGCATAATTCCCTCAAGGCGCACGTGTTGTATCACCGTCTGGCCCATGACCGGGCGCTGGGCAAGTACAACGCCGAACGATTCATGGCGTACATCCAATTGCCCCGCAATGCTTCCTATGTCAATCCCAAGTATCTGGAACGGCAGGAGAATCAAGGCAGGATGGTCAACCTGGGAGAGAGTTACCAGGATCAGACAGGGATGCTACCCATTGGCGGCGATGACGAACTGGTGCGCGACTACCTGATGCAGATTTTTCCGCAGGAAAAATCCTATGACGCCTACCGGCCCTTCATGAATGACATCTACCTGAAGGAGACGTTCGCGGAGTGCAAGATTCTGAACGGCATCGGCAAAGCGGAGGAGTGGACGGCCATGTTGCCGCCGGAGAAGTATCAGGCCATCAAGGACCGGGTGGAACTGGAATTTTTGCCCGCCAATCGGATGTTCTGGAATCCCGGAGAGCCGGTCGGCCTGGACCTGCGCGTCAAGAACGTGGACACGCTGATCATCAAGGTCTTCGAGATCAATACGGCAAGCTATTATCGCGAATTCCAGAAGGACATTGACACGGACATTCCGCTTGACGGCCTGGTGGCCAACGACGAGCGCGTGGAGAAATACAAGGACGGCCCCTTCCTGCGCAAGACGCGCCACTTCGAGTTCGACAACTTGGGCGCGGCCGGCGGGCGCGGTGCTTACGTGGTCGAGTTCATCGGCAACGGAAAAAGCAGCCGGGCGCTGATCCGCAAGGGCAGGCTGCACTTCCTCGAACAGGCCGGCGCCGCGGGACACACCTTCATGGTGCTGGATGAAAACAACAATCGCGTCAAAGACGCGCGGTTGATCGTGTCGGCTCATGAATACACGGCCGGCAAGGATGGCGATATTGTCGTTCCCTTCAGCACGCATCCGGGCCGCACGCCGGTGATTCTTTTGCAGGGGAGCTTTGCCTCGCTGGATTTCTTCCAACACCAGGGCGAGAGCTACTCGCTGAAAACGGGCTTCCACGTGGACCGCGAATCGCTGATCAAGCGCCGCACGGCCATTCTGGCCGTCCGTCCGTCCCTGCTCGTCAACGGCATGCCGGCCACCGTAGGCCTGCTGAAAGAAATCAGTTTGCGCATCCAGGCCACCGACCAGGACGGCGTGGCCACCACGCAGGAAGTAAACGGTTTCGCCCTCTTTGATGATCGCGAATCATCCCATACCTTCCAAGTCCCGGAACGGCTGGCCTCACTCTCTTTCATCCTTGTGGCGAAGGTCCAGAACGTGAGCCTCAACAAGGAGGAGAACTTGCAGGATGCGAGAGCCTTCACGGTGAACGAATTGGAGCGTATGGAAAAAACCGAGGCGACTCATCTGACGCGCCTGGCCGATGGCTACGTCCTCGATCTGTTGGGGCGCAGCGGCGAACCCCGCCCCAACCGGCCCGTTCAGGTCACTCTGAAGCATCGGGACTTCACCGAGCAGGTCCATGTTTCCCTTCAGTCCAATGAAAGAGGGAGAGTGGATTTGGGCGCGCTGCGCGATATCGCTTCCATTGAGGCCAGCGGCCCCGAAGGCCCTTCACGCAAGTGGATTCTGCCTGCGATCGCCGAGCACAGCTATCCCGGCACAGTGCATGGCCGCGCCGGACAGCCACTCTATATCCCCTATATGGGGAGCAGCGCCACTCCTCAGCGCAGCGAACTGTCGTTGCTGGAACTACGGGGAGGCGCCTTCCTGAACGATCGTTTCGATGCCATCGCCATCGAGTCGGGTTTCCTGAAACTGGATGATCTGCCCGCCGGAGACTATGATCTGCTGATCAAGCCCTCGGGCGCGCGCATTCAAGTGCGGCTGGCCGGCAAGCATGGAGACATGGACGCGAAAATCGCGGACGACTACGTGCTGGCGGCCAATCGGCGGCTGGAGCTGCGCAATCCAAGCCCGCTTCAGATTGTGGCCGTGAATGAAAAACGGGATACGGTCGAGGTGGTCTTGACCAATGCCGGCCCCAATGCGCGCGTGCACGTTTTCGC
>JAPLSP010000124.1 GCA_026398575.1 Candidatus Sumerlaeota bacterium
TGGCGCCGTATGGTAGGCCGCTCCGCTCCGTCGGGGGGCCGTGGCGCGCTCTGGCCGCCCGACGGAGCGGGGCGGCCTACCATACGGCGCCAGCTTTGACAGACGTACTGAGTCATTCCTGTAGCGCCGACATATTGGCTCGTTTCGATGGCCGCAGGGCGGCGCCCGCCTAGTAGTAAGCCAGCACCGAATTGCCGGTGGGGTCTTTGTGAACGCGCAGGATGTTGCCGAAGCTGAGGGCGCCGTTGGTGGGGTCGTAGAGGATATCGGCGCCGCGCAGGGGCGGTGGAAACATGGCGGCATCATGGGTTACGCGGTCGGGGCCATAAGACAGCATGCGCCACGGGCCGTATTTATCAAAGGCGTATTCGTTCTTGGTCCAGTGGTCAATCGCTTCGGCGGGACAGGGCCGTCCCAGCGACTGGGAAGCAACCGCCTCGGTGATGGTCACGATTTTCATATAGGTGTAATAAGGCGCGATATTGCCGCCCAGGCCCGTCTGCTTGCGGATTCCCGTCGCGAAAGGATCGAGCATTTCTTTGTGCGTAAGGTAGGAGATGGGCGTTGTCAATTCGAAGGGGATCGCATTGTAAAGGCCGTCGTTGGGAGGGTACGCGTTGCGATCCGTCAGGTAAGCTTCGAGCGCGACGGCGATGGAGCGCAGGTCGGCCCGCGCGCGCGCGACTTTGGCGCGGACCTGCGATTCAAGAAAATTCGGCAGCGCGATCAAGGCCAAAATGGCGATGATCGCAATGGCGATCAGTAGCTCGATCAATGTGAAGGCTTTGTCGCGGCGCATGGGGCCTCAAGTTTATGGTTTGCGTTCTCTGGATCTTCAGATGGGGACGTCATGGACTTGCATGAACTCGCATGGACCACTGCGGAATGGCGCGGGCTGCCACGGACCGCTACAAATGGCTACGGGCTGTTGCGAAGCGCGACGTAATCCGCAACATCAATCACTCCATCTTGATTAACATCAGCGGCGTTTTTTTCCGCCGGCGTCAACGCGGCGCCAAAGAGCAGATAATCCAGCAATCGTTCTTTGGTAATGGGCAAGGGCTGCAATTGAATATACAAAGGATTCATTACGGTATATTTCATCATGGAATTATAATGAAGCGTCGCGGTTGTATATCCCTCCTTCCAAATTGTAATATGCAGAGCGCCTCCCAAATGAACGCCAACAAATAGATCGAACTGCCCCTGCTCATTCGTCAGCGCGGCGGTTGTGGTGTCGCTTTCCGCAATAACCAGGACATCAGCCATATGCTGGAATGTCTTGGCATCCATAACGTTCCCGTAACATTCCTGCGCCCAGTTTGTAGGCCACGGCGACATGGACGGACAGCACGTCGGAGTGATATTTCGCGTCGGACTGGGAGAATGGCTTGGCGTGGGAGTGGCGGTCGGTCGCTGCGTTGGGATTGGACTGGGCGTCGGCGAAGCCGCAGGCCCCACCGGCGCCGCGGCGAAGAGGCTGACATAGCCGTAATACCATTCCTTGGTTTTTGCGTCCTGAACTGGGATCGCGATATCCCCGATCGAAGATAATTCCCCCGTAACGACGTTCCCTTCCACCGTCTGCGTTCCGGGCAGGACCTGCCATGCAGTTCCATCCCAGAAATGAATGCGCATGCTCTGCGAGCTATAACCATCCGGCAGATCGTTGATGAGGTAGTCGGAATATTGCGCGCAATTTTTCAGGAATTCAACCTGGATGGCCGCCGGTTTGGCTAAGGCCACCGGCCCCGGATCGCCTTTATCCAGCGAGATCATGACAAGGCTGCAGTTGTGCGGGTGCGCCGTCAGCCATGCCCGCGTGGATTCGCTTTGCGTCGTGACCAGCGGGTCATTCACGTCTCCCGGATCGTCAAGCAGGAACGCATGATCCAAGGCCAACGCGCCGGCTGGAACCGTCAGCGCCGGCTGATGATACGCCGCCGTGACGTCCACGTCCGCGGAGGCCGCTTTCACGCTGCCGCCGCTGGGTCCGATGCATGCAAATCCGAGCGAAATCGTCGGCAAACCGGCGTTGTTGCCCCAGTCGCCCGACAGGATCAGCGTGTAGGTCGTCGCTTCGGCCGGGGCGTCAGCGGCGTCCGGGCTTTGTGTGATCCTGACGTAGATGCGTCCATATCGCGAGCCTGAATACCAGCAAATCACTTCACCGTCCTCGCCCGCATAAAAATCATCCTGGGTCGCGAGCGGCGTTGTCAAGTTGGACGCGTCGTAAAGGCTGATGGCCGCGTCGCAATTGCGCGCCTGATTCACGACTTGAATGGAATAGAGGCGATGGGGCGCGGCGTTGAAAGCGATCCAATCTTCGTCCTGCGCCGACGAGAAATTATGCGTCTGCTGCGCGCCGGCGTTCGTGACCAGGTTCAGGGTATGCGTCGTGTTGTCGCAATAAAAGCGGTCATAGAGATCGTCCCCGGCGGGCAAGGCCGGCCCCAGCGACGTGACGCGCGGCGCGCTGAGCTGTCCCAGGTTATTTTGCGCATAATAAACGGCGCTATAACGCTGCGAAGGATCGAGACCGGACGCCGGACGCTCCCATCGCGCCGTCGCGGAGGTATATAGCAGTTCGATCTCCACGGTTGCAGCAGTTGTCACGGCGTCGCCCGTCCGGGTCAGTAGCGCATAAACGCGCGCGATGCCGTTGCGATCCCAAACCCCGGAGGCCCATAAGACGGCCGTTGACGAGTCCAGGACCCTGTCGCCCGCGCATGAGCCAATGACCGGCGCCCCGACTTCGGGGGCCAGCGGCGCGCCCAGCCACGTCATCCGCGCCACGGCCCCGTCGCTCTTGGTCGCGCGGCCCGATCCGTCATCGTCCAGGCGCGGGATTTGCGCGCCATCGCTGACGGCGCGCATGGCGGTTTTCGCCCAGCGGAACGCCTCGCGCGCGTCAAGCCCTTCGCGCGCCTTGGCGAAGAAATAACTCGTAAAGCAAATCTCGCCACCGCCGGCGCACAGCGAATTCCCACCGGCGCCGCACGAAGCGATCACGACGCGCTGCTTGCCGGCGGGAGGCTTTAGCGCGGCAAGCCAATCGCCCGAACGCGCAAAATCCAGAATGACCACTACCCTGGCCGCGCCGCCCACCTGCAGCGCATCGAGCCAGAGATCCAGCTCCGCCGAGGTCACATCGTCGGCATCCGCGTCCGCGCCGTCTCCGTCCACGTCGAACCCGGCGGCGTTCCCGTGGCCAATCAAAAGAATCGTCACTTGATCCGCGCCGGCCGCCGCGGCAATGGCCGCTTGCAGCGCCGCTTTCGAGGGCGGCCCGTCGCTGCCTTGCGTCGCGGGCGATACGAGATAAGTGATCTCTTCATCCGTCAGCCATCGCGCGCGCGCCGCTCCATAGGCCGCCGCCGCCGCGAGCGCGGACGATTCATGCGGCGCCGCCGCGCTGTAGGCGCCGTCGCCGCAAACGATGATCGTCTTTTCGCTTGCCTGCCGCTGATTGACGTACGTTTGCTTCGGGAATGAAACGCCTCCCCACAGGTCGCGCGCATAGATGCTGACCGGATAGGCGCCCAACTGCGTGAAAGTATCCGTCGTCGCTTCATAGCGCGCGTTAACGGCGTTCCACGTCAATTCCACTTCCGGCATCGCCAGAATCGGATTGCAGGGCTGCGTGCGCGCCGAAGGGCCGAACGCTGGAGAAGCAATCACGGCCCAGACGCGCTCCAGCGGAGAAGCCGCCGTGATATCCGAAGCCCAGATCGTGGCCGCGCTGCCGGTGGAAAGCGTCTGATTGCCGCAAATCAGGCCGATGTTCGGGCGGTCCGCGCCGCTCGAATTCTCCGCTCCGAGCGTCAGGCGCTTTGCCAGCGCGCCGTCCGAGGTGGGGATATAAACGCCGTCGCCGTTATCGTCCAGGCCGGGGCTTTGATAGCGATCAACGCCGCCCGCCGCCATGGCAAACGCCTCGCCGATCGTGCGCCCCAATCCCAGCGCGTTGACAAACGCGCTGGTGAAGGAGATCAATCCTCCCGCCGAAAAGAAAGCCGGCTCCTGCGCGCCCGCCGAAGCGATGACGACCCGCTGCTGTCCGGCTGCCGCGCGGCATTGATCGAGAAAACCGCCCGACTGGCAGCAATCCACCACCAGCGTCAGGTTTTGCGTGCCGGAGGATTGCAGGTCGTCCAGCCAGCCCTTCAACACGCTCGCATGGAGGACTTCGCTTTCGTTGCAGCGGACGTAATAATTGCCGCAGCGTTCTTCGCCGTGGTCAATCAGATAGACAAACAGCGTCGAGGCGCCGCGCGCCCATTGGGTCAGCGCCGCCTCGATGTTGGCGTCGCTCGACGGCGCGCGAATATCGTCGTTCAGGCCGTTGCCGTCGGCGTCTTGCGCCGGCTCGGGGTTGAGATAATAGATATTTTCTTTCGCGTAGCCGCGATAGAGCAGCGTTTGATAAACCGAATTTGCCAGCCGGTTGGTCACGGGCCAGAGCAGATCGCCCGCCTTGCGGCCGGCCATGATGACGGCCTTGCCGGCGCCGGCCATCTGGTCGGGCCGGACTACGTTGACGTAAGCCGCGCCCTGAAGGCGCTGGCCGTCAAAGAAGCGGATCACATCCACGCCGGTTTGAGGGCCGGCGGTATAAGAACCGGAAGCCGCATTGATGCTGGCGCCGCTGCGATTGACCACAATGGCCCAGCTGCCGGCGGCGGGCTCGGACGTCGCAAAGGAAATGGAAGAGCCGCTGGCGGCGGTGGCATGATGCGGAAGGATGACAACGCCGGCGGAGGAGCAATTTTCATAGTAGCGGACGCCGCCAAACATTCCGCCCAAAAGCAGGTCCAGCTTGAAGTCGCCATTCAAGTCCGCCATGCCAAGGCACGTCAGCGATTCGGCGCCTTCCAAGGCAAGCGCCTCGGGTGGCGCGAACGACAGCGTGGGCGTCGTGTGCAGGCAGCGATGGAAATAAACCTCTCCCGATTCGTCGCTGGTCAGCAGGTCGGGCAATCCATCGCCGTCCAAGTCGCCCGCCACCACCGACGGAAACGATCCGCCGCCCAGGAGCGCCGAAAAGTCCAGCGGCGCCGCAGACCAGACCGGGCCCCCAGCGCCGCCCACGTTTTGATAATAAAGCAGCCGGCCCTGGCTCGTGAAAACACTGGCATCCGTGTACGCCACCCATAGGTCATAGTCGCCGTCGCCATCCATGTCGCAGAAGGCGGGTTTTACGCTCCATGCATTGGGGATGCCGATGGCGCCGGTGGTCTCTTCGGAAAAGGCCGGCGATTGCGGGCTTCCGGTGTTGCGGAAGAAATGCACGGCGCCATCCAAACCGCCGCTAATCCCATCCGAACTGCCGACAAACAAATCCAGATCGCCGTCGCCGTCAATATCCACAAATCGCGGCGCGGGCTCGGCCAGGGCGATCCCGGCGAATTGCGCGTCGGCGAGTTCCCAATTCGGCAGCCAGGGCGCTCCCGTGTTGCGATAATATTGAATGCCGTATCCGCCCGTCGTCGCGCTGTTTTGAGCGGCGACGAAAAGACCGGGCGCGCCGCCCCCTTCGATGTCCGCCGCCTCGACCGCCGAATTCGAGCCGGCGTCCAGCCCCAGCCAAACGCGTTCGGGAGCGGCCCATTGCGCCCGCTCGATCGTGCCTTGATTGCGCAACCACGTGATCGAGCCTGCCATCGAGCCGACGAACAGGTCATAGACTCCGTCGTGATTCAGATCCGCAAACATCGGCGCGGCGTTCTTCGCAACGTCCAGCCCGGCATAATGATCGGATACTTCGTAGAAGAAGGACATGCCGTTTTGCGCGTCATGTGTTTGTCCATAGCATCGCCAGTAATGCACGCGCCCCGCGGCGTCGCCCACGAAAAGGTCCTGCAATCCATCGCCGTCAATATCGAAAAAGCAAGGCGAGGCCGCTCCCGGCGCCTGGATGTTCATGAACTCGTCCAGGACCCAGGTCCATTGCGGCGAGGTTGGGGTTCCCGTGTTGCGGAAGAAGGCGATCGTTCCGGCTTGCGATCCGACGAAAAGATCCAGATCGCCGTCGCCGTCAATGTCCACGAACGCGGGGCGCGCATTGCCTCCCGGCGCCGTGCTGCTGGTCCAGTTTTCCGAAACCAGCCGCCAGTGCGGGCGCATATTTGTCCCGTCATTGTGATAGTATGCGATGGCGCCGTTCGAGAGACCCAGCGCCAAATCCAGGACCCCATCGCCATCCAGGTCCGCAAAGGCCGGCGCCGCGCGCAGGGGATTGGCCGAGAGCGCGGGCAGGTCCCAATGCTGGCTGATAAAAGTCCAGCTGGGAGTGCGCGGCGTTCCATCGTTGCGCAAGAACATCGGGAAACCAGTGTTCTGCCCGACGAACAAATCCGGATCGCCGTCGCCATCCAGATCGGCGAACACCGGGACGGCAAAATCGCACGCTCCGGCGTAAAGCGTCTTGATCGTGCCATCGGCCAGCCCGCTGGAGACGGGTTTAAATTGCGGCGTTTGCGCCAACGCGCAAATCGAAGCCACGCCAGCTATCACCACTATTAGAGCTATGGCATATCGGCAAAAAGCCCTCATCATTCACCCATTACAATCCATAGATTTGTGAAACCAAGCCGCAATTCGTAATCCGCAATCCATTAAGGGTGTGTCCCGACTCATAGTTTGGCGCCAAACTTCAGCATTGACTCTGCGCCTCTATCAAATCTGGCGCCGAAGGGTAGACCGTCCCGCTCCGTCGGGCGGCCATCGCGCGCCAAGGCCGCCCGACGGAGCGGGACGGCCTACCCTTCGGCGTCAATCTGGATAGATACCGCTTTTCATCGCCCAGCGACAAAGGTCTTGTGCTGATAGAGCCGCTACACCGCGAGGCGCATCCATCCTTTAATGCAACTCATCCCGGAAGCCTTCGCTGTTTTTCGTGTCCGGCTTGACCGGATCGAGTGAATAGGCCTCGCCCGCCACGGAGAACCACCATGTCTGCTGCGCTCCCGCAGCCCAGCCGGGCGCCGTTTTCAACGTCTTGATCGAACGCACGGAGGCCTGCGGATGAGGTATGGTTGTGGTCCGGTCATCCGCCGCCACAAACACGCCGAAGACGCCCACGTCGCCCGAGATCGAAAGGATGTCGGGATGCAGCGCGCCCGCCGATTGATCCTTGACGCCCGACTCGATCCAAGTCCAACGCGCCGGAGCGCTTGTGCCGGCATCGGCCGGCGCCGGAACGACCGGCGCAAAGCCCACGACGCCGCCCGCCACCACGCCGCCTTGCGGCGACCGAATGCCGCCGAGTTTGGCCGAGACGCTCGCAACCGCTCCGCCGCTGAAGACGCCGCCCGCGGCCACCGAGCCCGTCAGCTGCGCCGGATCGCCCACCCGCACGTCGCCGCCCTTTGCCGTCACGGTCAGCAGCTTGCCCAAAGGCCCGCTCGAGATCATGCGCGGCGCGATATTGCCCTGGCGGAAGACTCCATATTTCGCCCCGCCGGCGCGCTTGAACGTGAAGGCGGTTCCACCCGCCGTAACCGACGCCACACCCTGCGCTTCGACGTCGCCGCCTTCGATCGCGCCGCCCGTCACCGACAGCGACGCCAGCTCGCGCGCCTCGATGTTCAGCGTCAGATCGTCCGGCTGCTCATCCAGCGCCATAAACATATCGCGCAGATGCCGCTCGCCCGCCAACAGAGCCGAAACGCCGCCATATCCCACGTACCAGGATTTCTTATCCGGCGCGCGCAACTTTTTCGCGCCGGCCGAAATCGTGGCGCGCGCTTTTTGCCGCGCCAGCGCCACGCCTTCGATCGTGATGGCCGAGGTTTGAATCTTCGGCTTGAGGAAGCGCCCGTTTGCGCTCAACGGCGACGAGGAGACCGCGACGATACCCGTGAACGCATAGGCGGGCGCCGACGTGACGCCATCGTCGCCGATTGCCGCGCCCGTCATGCGCACGGTCCCGATTTCGCCCGCCAGGATCCGTTCGACGTTCGCTCCGACGGCCGTCAACGACTTCAGCGCGCCGCTCGTGACCTCCAGGCGCGCGATCGGCGCCTCGGTGTAAACCCGCGCAAATGAACTGTCGGTCGCCACGCGCATGATGACCGCCTTGCCGGTTCTGCCCTTGTTCCGTTTGATCAACAAGGTGTCCTTCGCGCCGCCGCCCGTGATAACGACGCCCTGGGCGTCTATCTGTTTCTTCCCACGGCCTTTATAAATCACGGTGTAGTACAGCTGCCAATCGGCCACCGGCGTCATGAGGATTTCCGCCGGCGCCGGCGCATAAGCCGCCAGCGTCGCGCGATAAACCTCGTAACCCGCCTTGCGCGCCTTGAGTTTGACGCTGCTCCCGTCATGCGGCGCCTTCACGGCGAATTGATACCTGCCGTCGGCGCCGGTGACCGCCCCGCCCGTCGTCACGCCCGCCGCGCTGACCTCGACGCCCTCGAGCGCCGCCAGCGCTGCGCCTGATAGCGTCCATCGGCGCCGGTTGTCATGGTTTGGGACGTCGCTCCCTCGATGGCAACTTCCGCGCCGGCGACCGGAGCGTTCGTCAGGCGGTCCGTGATCAGGCCCTGCACCGCGATCTGAGAACTGGCCGGGTAGGCGATTTGCGCGTCGCTGACCGCAATCGAGCGGGTCCGCATGAGATTGACGCCATCCGCGCCACTGGCTTTGAACTTCACGGTATAGAGCATCGTCCGTTCCCACATTCCCAGGGCTTCGAAGACGAGCGTGGCCATCCGCGCGCCGCCTCCCGCTGTCACGTCATTACGCACGTCGAAGAGGAGACGCGCCTGGCCGTTGACAACGTTGTTGGTCAGGATATCGAAGTCGCAATCCGGGCCTCTCTCGATGGACACCAGCTGCAACCGCGACGGATCGAAGTTCACCACCACGTCCATGCCCGCGATCCCTTCGCGTTCATCCAGCATCAGGGGAACCGCCAGCCGCGTGGGCCCAAGATTCGTCTGCAAATCCCAGCTGAGGTTATGTGCCGCCGCGCCCAGCCCAAGCGCTTTGCGCGCCGCCATCGCAGGCGTGGGATTGCAATTGCCATAAAGGATCAGATGCCACAACAGGACGGTATCCGCCGAATCCAGCAGTTTGTCGCCGTTGAGGTCGCCGGCTTCTTTCTGTTCTTCCATCGGGATCACGTGGCCCAGAATGATCTCGCGCAGCCAGACCAAGTCGGCGGGATTGACTTTGCCGTCCAAGGTGACGTCGCCCAGGAGGATGGGCTGCCCGATCGTCAGCGTGGCGCTGAGAGTGGCGTCCACGCCAATCTGCGCGATGGTCGTGCCGCTATCGGAGTTTCTCAGATAATAGAGCTCCACGTCGCCGAAGTTCAGCTCCGAGCGCGTCCACAGCGGCGCCGAAGAACTGATCTGCCATGTTGTCTGGAGCACGTGGCCTTCGCCCACCAGCTTGACGCCGCTGCCCAGACCCACCGTGCGCAGCAGGCCGTCGCTGACGCCCCGGTTCCAATCAATGTGGAATGCCGCCGACAGCGGCGTGGTCTGAACGCCCGACGGAGACAGCAATGCCGGATCGTATTTGATTTCCACCAGCATGGCTTCATTGGCGATATCGTTGGGATTGTCAATGGTTACCCAGCCCTGCGCCTTCTGCCCGGGCAGGCCGCGCAAATTGGTCATGAAGACGCGCGTGGCGCCGACCAAGGCCTCTACCGGCGCGGTCATCGCGCTTTCGGCGCCGCTGGCCGCCACCGCCGAAATGCAATAGTAGTAGGTTTGATGAGGAGTCAGATTCTGATCCAGGTATTCATTGCCGCGCACGGGCGCCACCGTGATTTTCAACAACGGCAGGGAAGCCGAATCGGCGCGGTACACGTTGTAGCCGATCACCCTGCAGTTGTCGTTCAGGATCCACGTCAGCCATACCGAGCGCGCGCCGGCCACCGCGCGCAGGCCCTGCGGCGCTTCCAACTCGCCGTGCAACGCGGTATGGAAGCTGGTTTCCAGCGACCACGCGCTCCAGGAATCGCGCGAATCGCGATAGCGAACCTGCCAATAATAAACCGTGTTTCCCAGCAGGCGCCCCGGCGCAATCCAGTGCTCGGACACAGCGCCGAAAAGCACGCCGGAATCATAGACGGGCGCCGCATAGTCGCCCGCTGCGCTGCGGATGCGCCACTCGGAAGCCGTCTGGAAGTCGCCCGAATCCTGATCGCCGAAGGCCGAGGCGCGCAGCAGCGGCGCCGTGGAGATGCCGGTCTGATCGGCGATCGGTTCGAGATTCACCGGCTGATTGGGCGCGTGGTTGGCGCCGTTGGCCAGGGTCCGGAATTCGGTTTCCTGCGACCAGGCGCTCCAAAGGCCCCGGCCGTCCACATCGGCCGAGCTGCTGTCGCGATGTCTCACGCGCCAGAAATAGGATGTGTCGTAATTCAGATAACCCACCGAAACCAGACAAGTTGTGAGATTCGCGGAGGTTTCTCCTGTGTCGAAGACCGTCGTTGAATAATCCGGCGCGGCCGCCGCAACGCGGATTTGCCACTGCGAAGCGGCGTGCGCGTCGCCGTTGGCGTCGCTGAAGGGAGACGATTGAAGCGCCGGAGTCAGGGACACGTTGATGGCCTGATCCTGCGGCAAGGTGTTCAGCGGCTGGTTCGGCGCGACGGGCGTTGTCCGTCTCACGGTCGTAAAGCTGGTCTCATCCGACCACGGACTCCAAAGATTGGACGCCCCCTGATATCGCACGTGCCATGAATACATCGTGTCATTGACCAGACACCCGGCAGGAACGATGATCCCGCTCAGGTTCGCCGCGTCGGCGCCGGAATCGAAGACGACCACGGAATAATCCGCCGAGCTGGTCGTCATGCGCACCTGCCATTGAGCGGCGGCCTGCGTGACAATTCCATCCGGATCGCTGAAGGGGGAAGCCTGCAAGCCCGGACCCAGCGGCACATTCTGCTCGCCCGGCGCCGGTAAAGTATTCGAAGGCTTGGCCGGCGCGCTGGGCAGGTTCAAGATGACCGGACCATAACAGGCGCTTTCAATCGGCGCCTCGAAGAGCCGGTAGGGGCCGGAGCAAGCCGTTAAAGCCGGGCTTTGAGTGGTGAAAGACAAGGCGTGCGGGCCTGAGCAATCGGTCAAGGCGCTGGTCGCGAATAAGCGGTTTGGTCCGCTGCAACCGGACATCGCCTGGGCAAGGAACATAGGCTCGGTCTTGTAGCAGGCTTGAAGTTGGGACGCTTCGGCGGTCAAGGACAATGGCCCATAGCAGGCGTTCAAAGCCAGCGATGGAAATAAGGGGCCGGATTCCGCGCATGCCTTCAGCTCCGCCGTTGGAAACATGGCGCTGGAGTTTTGACAAGCGTTCAGCTCGCCTGCGGGAAAAAGAGCCCCGCCGAGAGCGCTACAAGCGCCTATAGACCCGGCGCTATATAGCTGCATGGGACCGCGGCATTCGCCGGCGGCCGGCCAGACAGAAGCGCCCGAAGATATCATGGCCATCACAGTGGCCAGAATAAGCAGCGTCGAAACGGCGTTTTTCTTCATGTTCCTGCTCGCTTTCTTATAGAATTATGTCTGTTCGCATTCCGTAAATTCCCCGTTGATAATCCGCAATCCGCAATCCGCAATCCACAATCCGTAATCCGTAATCCATAATCCGTAATCCGCAATCCGCAATTCATGAATCCCCCGTCAGCAACTGTCATCCGTCAATAGTAACTCATTGTTCGTCAATCGTCAACCCTTTGATCTGTCTAGTTCTTCGGAATCGCCTTGAGCCGGAACAACACGCTGACCCCAGCCTTCCAGTACTTGTTCTTGAGCGCGCCGGCCGGCATTCCCTTTACATTCCAAGTCAATAATCCCGACCCGCTGGTGATATGCGTATCGCCTGTAACATAAGACGAAATATCATCGAACGCGCTGTCGGGCGTGCCGGAGGTGACCGCGCAATCGAGCCCCGTCGCTATTGCAAGCGTCGAGACATCATAGCCATTGGCCGGCGCAGGATCGGGAGGCGTCAAGGTATAGACGATGTCCACGTTCTTTTCAGGCGTCTGTGTAACGGAAACGATTTCCAGCGTCTCGGAAGGTTTGGCCGGCCCCGCGCCGTAATAGGCATAGGCGCGTCCTGCGTTTATTAGTCCTCCTGCAGGATAGCAGAACGCTCCCACAATCACATCATCGGCGCCGTCATGGTTGACATCGCCAACGCCGGCAACACGCCAGCCAAATCGGGAGCCTACATGTTCAGGATTAGGGATCACCGTGCCTGTTGCGGCCAGACCGGAAGGCGATCCGAAGAAGACGAAGGCTTCGCCTTCATAGGAATTCGCGCGATAAGCGCCAACCAAGACATCCGAATAGCCATCGCCATTAAAATCTCCCGCCGATGAAACGCAAGTGCCCAAATTTGCCCCCTCTTGATTGCTTTCCACCATCCAGCTGGCGGCCGCAGGCAAGCCCGCGGCCGAGCCATAGTATCCGTAAACGCGCCCTTCATCCAGCTGACCATTATCGTAATTAACCGCGCTGATAATCACGTCGCTATAGCCATCTTTGTTTACATCGCCGGCGCATGCCACGGACCATCCAAAATATCCAGAGGCTTGATCGCCATTATAAATCTTGCTGGCCGTAGCAGGAAGCCCGGAGGCGGACCCGTAAAAAACATAAGCCCGGCCCGCATCCAACTGACCATTGTCATAGTCAGGCGCTCCAACGATGATATCCGGATAACCATCGCCATTGACATCGCCGGCGCCTGATACGGAGAAGCCAAAATGCGCATTGGATTGGTCGCCTTGAACCGTCCAAGCCGGAGAAGTCGCCAGCCCTGTCGGCGAGCCGCAATATACATAAATCTTTCCTTCATTCGCATAAGATGTATCATAATAGGGCGAGCTAATAATGACATCGCCATAGCCATCTTTGTTGATGTCGCCCGCCGCCGCGCACGAGAAGCCGAATACTTCTCCGACTTGTGCGCCTTCCACCATCCAATCGGCATTCGCCGGCGTCGCGTTTGCTTTGGGGCCGGTGGGCGAGCCGTACCAAATATGCACGCGTCCCTTGATGGGGGTACTGTCATCGCCCCAAATATAGGCGCCCGAGCTGATCATTACATCGCTGTAACCATCGCCGTTGACATCGCCTGCGGTTGTGGCGCCCCGGCCCAAAGCATAGTCAGCTTCGGAGCCGTTGGCTATCCAGCCGGGGGTTGATGCAAGACCTGTGGAAGAACCATAATAAAGAAAAACGCGTCCTCCGCCGGCAACTCCGGTGTCATAGCCGTGCGCGGTAATGAGCACATCCGCATATCCATCGCCGTTGACATCGCCTGCCGGACCCAAAGCCCAGCCCAGGCCGCCGCTGGCCTGCTCGCCATCAACCGACCAATTGGGCGCGGTGATCGTTGGATCAACCGTGATGGGATAGGCGGCGTTTGCGGCGTCCACCATGATATGGATTGACGATTGACGATTGACGATTGACGATTGCGTGAGCGCGGAATCATGAGGCGCATTCCGGATTCCGTCGCTCACCGTGAGTTCCATTCGCGAGGGCAGTTCCTTCCCAGTTGCGTCAGTGGTTTTCAGCCCGCCGTAGCATAAGACCATTGCGCCATCCGCATTTCGGAATTCGATGGTCCGTCCGCCGGGCGTCATTTTCGGGGCAAGGTCGCCGCGTATTGCCAGATCAATTATGATTGCGGATTGCGGATTGCGGATTGCGGATTCTTTTTTGGCTGATTGCGGATTATTAGTGGCTGATTGAATTGCGGCGTATGGATTTTCTGAATCCGCAATCCGCAATCCACAATCCGTAATGGTAAAGCCTTGCTCGAGGCCCTTGGGATCGTTGACGTACCACTCGATCAAGCCGGCGCCGCGATGGTATTCGATCCGATTGCCATTGGGCGAAATTTTTTCGACGGCGGGCGGAACGCAAGCAGATTGTGTTCCAACCGCTGACGCCGGATCATGCGGCGCCGTAAAACCGGTCAATTCCAATCCCCATGTCCACGAAGCTTCCTGTGTGCGCGGGACAACGCGCGGGCCTTGCGCCGTGAAATTAGTCCGCAATCCCTGCGAGCGATTGGGCGCCTGATAGGCAGCGCCGGCGCCGGATGCCGATGCTTGATTCACCGCAGTCACTTCATATTCCTGCGCTGCAACCGCCTGCTGCGCCTGGCTGCTCCAATCCTTGGAAGCGCCATCCGGAAACGCCCCCTTTTCTTGCGCCGCTTGAATGGAAGAAGTCGCGCCCGCCAAAATAATCAATAGCGTTGCGCTTGCAGCGATCAACGAACTGCCGGACAGTATGCGAATCAACTGCTTGCCGAAAAATTTCTCACCGCTCTTTCTGTCACTCCGCAAGTTGGACATGGCGCACTCCTGAGAAATGTTTATCTGCAACCGAATAGGAACTCCCGCGCATTTTTTTGACAGAATAATGAAAGACAGAATAATTCTGTCCTGCATTATTCTGCTCTTTTACAGCTCTGCGTCTCCCCGTCTTCGCATCTCCCGCTTCTCCACTCTTGGGCTATTCCTTCGGGGTGGCCTTGAGGCGGAAGAGGACGCTGACGCCCGCTTTCCAATACTTGCTCTTGAGCGCGCCGGCGGGCATGCCTTTGATATTCCAAGTCAATAATCCCGATCCACTGGCAATATGCGTCGAGCCCGTAACATAAGGCGTAATATCATCGAACGCGCTGTCGGGCGTTCCGGACGTGGCCGCGCAATCCTGCGCCGTCGCCATCGCAAGCGTCGAGATGTCATACCCATTGGCCGGAGCCGGATCGGCGGACGTCAGGTTATAAACGATGTCCACATTCTTCTCGGGCGTCTGTGTAACGGAAACAATTTCCAGGGATTCGGAGGGTTTGGCAGGCGCCGTGCCATAATACACAAACGCCCCGCCCGTCACCGGACCTCCCGCCACGGATTGGTATCCATTGCTTCCAACGATCACGTCGCCGGCGCCGTCTTTGTTCAAATCTCCCGCGCCGGCCACGCAGAATCCATATCGCGAATCTGCGCTCATGCTGTTGCCTTCCGCAATCCACGTGGCCGTCGTGGCCATCCCCGATGCGGACCCGCAGAAAATATACGCCCGCCCTTCCTTGGTCTGCCCATTGCTCCGCCAAAATTCTCCGATGATCACATCGCCGAATCCATCGCCATCGAAATCGCCCGCCGAAGCGACACAGCATCCAAAACTTGCACTGGCTTGGTCTCCCACATACGTCCAGCCGGCCGCCGCCGGAAGGCCGCTGGCAGAGCCGTAATAGATATAAGCTTTCCCCACGCCTGACAGGACGTTGCTAAAATTAGGACCGCCGATAATAATGTCACCATAGTCGTCGTGGTTCATATCTCCCACCGAAGCAACGGAATAGCCAAAATTCTCATTGCTCTTGACGCCGTCGGCTGTCCAATTAGGCGTTGCCGACAGACCGCTGGCCGAGCCGTAATAAACATAAGCGCGGCCATTTTTCGTGAAACCACCGCTGCTGTAGTTGGGGGCACCAATAATCACATCGCTGTATCCATCGCCATTGACATCTCCTGCCAAGGACACAAAATATCCATAATTGGCGTAAGCCAGATTGCTTTCGCCCGTCCAATTGGGCGTGGCCGAAAGCCCGGATGCAGAACCATGGAACAAATAAGCGCGGCCCTCCTGTGTCTGTCCGTTGCTTGCAGTAAATGCGCCAATGATTATGTCTTTATATCCATCGCCATTCACGTCCCCGGCGCAGGCCACAGAATAGCCCAGATTGGATAAACTGCCCGGAATCTTGTAGGACCAGTCGGCATTCGACGGTGTGGGCGACGATTTGAGTCCGGTCGCCGAGCCATAATAGACAAGGACAATTCCATCTTCCCGATAGGGATCCTGCCATCCGGCGCCACCGACGATAATATCGTCATAGCCATCGCCGTTCACATCTCCAGCGCAGGCCACGCAAGTTCCCAGCAGCATGCGCGCATGATCGCCTTCCAACGTCCAACTGGGCGTTGCTGGGAGGCCGGATGCGGAACCATAATAAACATAAACCTTGCCCACGTCCGAGGAGGCAGTATCATAGGTCTGCCCGCCGACGATGATATCTTTGTAGCCATCGCCGTTCACATCCCCTGCGGAACTGACCCAGAATCCATAGCCTGATATCTGTGATTCCGTGCCAAGGCCCAGCCAATTGGGCGGCGGGGTTGGGACGGAAACTTCCGCCAAAGCGATTTGTGTGGCGAAAAATGCGCCCAATAACACAGCCAATGCGGCCAGGTCCAAAAAGAATTGAACCCATCTGTTTCCACCATTGCGCATGCTCGAGTTGCAGGAAGCCATGTTCGTCATCTCCTTCTTTAGATAAATTTGATCGCATAATCGCGATATTTCTGTTACGTTTATCATATCGTCTTGCGATTAAGCTTCTGCCCTTCTCAATCCTTTGATTGCCGGCCTTGGCGCCTTTTAATTTTTCGGCGTCGCCTTTAAGCGGAACAACACGCTGACACCCGCTTTCCAATACTTGCTCTTGAGCGCGCCGGCCGGCATGCCTTTGATATTCCACGTCAACAATCCCGATCCGCTCGTGATGTGCGTATCGCCTGCAACATAAGACGTAATATCATCGAACGCGCTGTCGGGCGTGCCGGACGTGGCCGCACAATCCTGCGCCGTCGCCAGCGCCAGCGTCGAGATATCATACCCATTGGCCGGCGCCGGATCGGCGGGCGTCAGATTATAGATGATCTCCACATTCTTCTCAGGCGTCTGAGTGACGGAAACGATTTCCAGAGATTCGGCCTGCGGCGGAGCGAAATTGCCGTAAACATACACACGTCCTGTGCTGGTCGTGCCATTGGCGCTAAATTTGAGGGCGCTAATGATGACTTCATCCGTTTCATCGCCATTGATATCAGCGGCCGCTACGCCAGTGCCATACCATGACTCGCCTTGATCGGCATAGGTTTTCCAGGCGGCGTTTGTAACGTCGCCTGTCGCCCCCATGCCGCTGGCGGAGCCCAGCCAAATATAACCGGCGCCCTTATTAGGAACAAGATTCGCATGATTGAACGCGCCCGTCACGAAGTCCTTGACCCCATCGCCGTTGAAGTCGCCAGCCGCCACCTGTTCTCCCAGGTAGCTTCCAACATGCTCGCCAATTGCAAGCCAATCACAATTAGAGGCTGTCCCATTGGCCCCCAAGCCGGAGGCCGATCCATACCATACGAAGATTTTCCCGCACCAATTTTTGCCTGTTGCGTTTAAGAGACGCCCACTGGCAATGATATCGCTAAAGCCATCGCTGTTCAAATCCGCTCCAATTACATTATTGCCGAAATCCCCTCCGGAACCAACGTTCGCTGACCATGCCGCCGTTGGCGAAAGCCCTGTTGCGGAACCCTGATACACATAAAGAGTCTCAGAATCGTTTGGGAAATCGTTTGCTCCTTGCGCAACAACCGCCACGTCACCATATCCATCGCCGTTCACATCGCCCACGCCGCCCACAACGTAACCCAATCTTACACCGGCCAAGGCGCCAGTAACAGTCCAGTTCGGCGTAGTTGACAGCCCCGAAGCGCCGCCATGATAAACATACACACGCCCCGCCTTGCTTGCGCCGTCTGCGGGCGCGCCGACAATCACATCGCTGTAGCCATCGTGATTCACATCTCCCGCGCGGGCGACGTTGCCGAAAGCGCCGCCGTCTTGCGTTCCCGTCAGTATACAACTGGGAGACGTGGAGAGCCCCGCGGCGGATCCATAATATACATACGCGCACCCTATCCTCGCGACTCCATTGGAATAATTCGGCGCGCCGACGATGATATCGCTAAAGCCATCGCCATTGACGTCTCCCGCCCCGGCTGCCCTCCCGCCAAAAGAACTGGGTTGATTTTCACCAATCGCCACCCAGTCCGGAGCGCTCTTAAGACCGGAACGCGATCCATAAAACACCATAACTTTCCCCGTGCACGTTGTTCCATTGTTATACCCGGGACAGGTAATGATCACGTCCTTATAGCCATCGCCGTTCACGTCCCCCGCTGATTCAATCACATAGCCGCAAGACTCATTGAGCTGCATGCCAGAAACGGTCCACGTCGCTGTCGTTGGCAAAGTGACAGCGCCTGCTTGCGCATGGAAAGCAAGCCCCAAGACTAATGCCGTCGCCAAGCAGGTAATAATGATTTTTCCCTTCTCTTTCGCGTTTCTTGACATGATTTTACTCCCTATTCTAAAAGTTTTGTCCTAACACATGAAATTATCCAACACTGAAGCTTTTCCCACGATTCCAGCTCTCAAAAAACATCCATCCCAAGGATGGTCTCACCCGTTTCATCATAAGCGCCGCGTGCGCCGATCATCCTCCGGCTCAGTTTTCCGCCTCATGATTCCCCAGCGCCGCTTCCATGCGCGCGATGATTTCCGCGTGCAAGGCCGCCTCGTGCGCCTCGCCATGGCGGTCATGATAATCCCGCAGCGCTTTGCGCGATTCCAGCTCCTCGAAAAAGTGGCCGCGCTCCACAGCGAAGTCGCAGGCCATTTTCAAATACTCCCGTGTGGTGAGGCAGTTCTCGATTTCCAGCGTTTCGAGCGCCAGAGCTTTCAGGCGCCAGGCGCGCGGCTTGAGATCGGCATAATTGTTTTCTTCGATCTGCGCCATCAGATGATTGATGGAATCCAGGATCAAAGGACGCGGTTCGCCGGACGCTTCGTTGGATTCCGCCGTCCGATATTGCGATGGATCAACGCCGTTTTCGCGGACCTCAAACCGGGTTTCGGCGCCGGAAGCGCTTGTCCCTGATCCACCGTTTCCCCGGAGCGAAAGCGCTTCGCAATCCAGGCGCAACAGGTGAAGGTGAAGCCCGAGTTCCTCTTCGCGCTGCTTGCCGGCGATCGCCAATGCCAGCGCGCGGCTGAAGTGTGCGCGCGCCTCCTGCGGATCGCCCAATTCCATGCAGGCCAGTCCCCAATTTTCCTCGGCGATGGCTTTGGTCGCCGGATCCTGCGCGGCTTGGGCGTGATCCACCGCGCGCGCCGCATGCTCGCAAGCCGCGGCGATCATCCCCATGCGCCGCTCCAGGTTGGACAGATTGACCTCGACGCACGCCAGGGTCTGGATGTGCCCGGTTTGCTCGGCCAGCCGCAAGGCGCTGCAATAGGAGCGGCGCGCGGGCCCGGCCTGGCCAAGCTGTTCCTGGACGATGCCCAGATTCTGCAGCGTGGCAGCCAGGCCATAGCCGTCGCCCGCTTGCCGGCGCAATGGCAGGGCGCGCTTGAAAGCCTTGATCGCCTGGGTCAGCTGTCCCCACTTCCAATAAATCAGCCCGGCGTTGTTGAAGGCGTCGGCCTGCGCATGAGGCGCGTTTGCGCGCTCGGCCTTGCGCGCCAGGTCTTGGAAGGCCTTGAGCGCCGCGTCGAACTCACCCTGTTGCCAATGAATGACGCCCATCGCATTCAAGACCGTCAGTTCCGCGCGCGCCGCCCCCAGGCTGGCGGCGGCAACGGCGACGGCGCCCAATTGCTCGCGCGCCGGGCTTCCCTGGCCCTGCCACAGGCGCATGACGGCGCTTTCGAGCCGCGCTTCCAGCAACAGCCATTCATTGCCCAGCCTTTCGGCGCATTCCATCGCGCCGGCCAGCATTTCCTCGGCCTGCGCCGGATCGCCCGTGATCCGATAAAGCCGCGCGCCACGCGTCAGAATGCGCCCCAGCAGCGTTTCGCGGGCCGGAGTGGGCGGCATTTCCTGAAGCAGAAAGATCGCTTCCTTGTAGTTCTGAATGGCGCTGGCGGTTCCGCCAATGCCCATCTGGCGGTCGGCGGCTTTGACGAGATAGTGGATCGCTTTCTGCGTCTCGCCGGCTTTGGAAAAATGAAACGCCAGCAGCTCATAGTGCTCCTGGATGCGATCCGCGAAGGCCGATTCCAGGCGGCGCGCCAGGTGCAGATGCAGCGAACGTTTTTGGTCTTCGAGCAGCGTGGCGTAGGCGGCGTCGCGGAAGAGCCCGTGAGTAAAGCAAAAACGCCCGTCATTCGGCGCCGCGCCGTTGGCGCGCAGCTCTTCGAGATACCGCATATCGCACAACGCGCGCAGATGCGCCTTCAGCCCGTCGCCAATCAAGTCAAACATGTCCAGGAGCGGAAAGGTGAATTCCAGACCCAGGAGCGACGCGCACTGCAGCGCCTGTTTGAGGCGCGCGTCCAAGCGGTCAATCCGCGCCTGGATCAGATCGCGCAGCGAGGCGGGTATGACTTCAATGATATGGTTCTTGAGCGCCTCGCCGTTCAAACGCTGGTTATTGCGCATGACTTCGCGCACCAGCTGGCCGATTTCTTTCAAGAAGAGCGGATTGCCGGCGGCCCTGCCCAGCACAAGGGAGCGTATCTCGGGCAGCAGCTCCTCGGTGGGGACAATGCGATCCAACAGGCGATGGCGGTCGGCGTCGCACAAGGGCGTCAGCAGCAGGCTGAGATGGTCCGGCGCAGGCTTGAAGGGCGCGGCTTCCTCCGAGCGATGAATCACGAAAAGGATAAAGCGCGGCGGCTTGGCCTCGGATGACGGATCGGGGATCACGGATTGGGAATCGGGAGACGGGACGCTGGAGCCGGGAGGCGAAGAGAGATACGCGCTGCTGTTGGGAACGGAATTCTGGACTTGGGACTTGGGGCTGGATCCATCCGAAAGGGTGGGCCAATCGCACAGCATCTGGAGGAAGCGAACCGTCAGCGGATCGTGCCAATGCGCGTCATCGGCAACGAGGACAACCGGCGCCTGCGCGGCGCGCGGCTCATGAGCCGAAATTCCCAGAATCAACCGCCGCAAAATACCGAAGAGATTGCGTTGCACGCGGTCGGGGGGAATGCCCTGCAGCGCCTGCACGGCGGAAGAGACGCCGAAAATATATTCCAGCATCAAGGGATCGGTTTCCTCGGAAGGCATGCGCTCGGCAAGCCAATGCCGGAGCCGCCGTTGAACGTCTTCCGTCCGGTCGCCCGGCGCCAAACCCATCTCTTCGCGAAGCCATTCGAGAACCGGATACAAGAGGATCGAAGAAGCCGGCGGCGCGCCCTTCCACCAGATGGCCGCTTCGTCCATTCCCGCCCGCTTCAAGGCCTCGTGAACCAGGCGGCTCTTGCCGATTCCCGCTTCGCCGCTGATGTGAATGACCGATACAGGATGACCCTCCGGCGAACGCAGCAACTCCTCCATCAGCGCTCTCAATTCCTCTTCGCGTCCGCAAAAAGGCACGTCAAAAGCCCGGCGCAGCGGGAGCGAGACTTGCGGCTTTCGGCGGATCACGCTCCAGGCCGCATCCGGAATGGCCGAAGGCCGCCGCGCCAGCGGCGCGGCTTCCAGCGTCTCGAAGAGGCGATGGACGGCGGCTTGCGTGTCAGCGCAGATCAAAATCTCATTGCCGCCCGCGGCCGCCTGAAGGCGCTGCGCGGCGCCAAAGGCTTCGCCCGACAGATCATAAACCTTGCCCGCTGTCCCCTCGCAAAGGCTGGAGCACAACGAGCCGGTGGCCACGCCGATTCTAACGGCATGGGAACCATCCTGGCGATCGGCGCATAATTCAATTTGATCGCGAAAATCGAGAGAGGCCAGCAGAGCGCTGGCGATATCCTGGTCGCTGGCCAGCGGCGCTCCAAAGATGGCCGTGATGCCGCGTTCCATGACATCAAGGATGAAGCCTCCCCGCCGGCAAATGCAGTCGGAAAGAAGCTGGTAGCATTCCATCGGCGGGTGATCGTCCGGCTCGGCGCGCGGTTGATCTCCTGCTGAGGTTAAGGCTGGGAGTTCGGCATAGAGGATTGTGGCGCGTGGCAGACCGCTTTGAGCGGCGGCCAGAATTTCTTCCGTGCGCCGTAGCGCGCGTTCGGGAAGGCGCAATCCGCATTCAACGAATTGCCGACGGAAATAAACACTGCATGCGCCGGGAGAAGGCTGCGGGCCTTTCTCGGCGCCGCCAAATGAGGATAGTGCGGCGCCGTCGGAGACTAAGACGGCGCCGCAAAATTGACACGATAACTCTTCCTCATTTGGAATGTCCACAATGCAGTGGGGACATTCTCTCACGCAATTTTCTCTTCCTTCTCGGAATTAATGGTGCAATGATCCAGCCATTGCGTCACCCATTCGCGGCGGAAACGCCACTGCCGTCCGACACGAATTGCCGGGATTTCTTTTTGATCCACAAATCTCAGAACGGTTCTGGGATTGACACGCAGAATGTCGGCGAGTTCCTGGACTGTGATCAGGTCAACCTGGCTCATTGAATGTTCTCCTCCACATGATGAATTTTATAGTTTCGGTCAAAACCCGCATTTGATTCACTTGACCGACATCAACTATACGAATCTTTATACGTCCATCGTGTCGGTCGTGTCAACAGAAAAAAGTAGAGATTTGCATTTTTTTTGTAGAGGCGCTAAAATTGATTGTCAAGTGGAGGTTAGTTATAAACTCAATTGTAGTTATTGAAAAATATTTCATGATTGCAAAGCATTTCCAATCAATCACAGTTACAGCATCGGCGTTTTTAATGGCAGTATTCTTCATGGCGACCCAGACCGTTTGGAGCGCGCCGCTCGTGCCGGCGATGGATCACACGCCGCCATCGCCGCCACCGCAAATTCATCCGTCTCATCCGCGCTTGTTCGTCACAACAGAAACATTGCCCTTATTACCTCAGCGATGGACCGATCTATTTTGGAGCGACGCCAAAACGCTTAGTACCGGCGGTCTGAATAGCAATGATTCAACCTGGAAAAAGCGGCTCAAGAATGCCCACGTGCGGTTCGATCAAAACCATTTCAAAATCCGGCGCGGAGAAGGCCAGCGCCAGTCCGTGTTCGTCCGTGCTGGTCCGTGCTGGTCCGTGCCCGTCCGTGTCTCCGCGTCTCCTCTCTCCGCGTCTATTTCTTCTGCGCTGGCCTGAGCGCCGGATCATCGAGGTCAAGGCGATAGAGGATCTGGTTATAGTTGTAGCGCGGCGTCATGGGGGGGCGGTCGGCAAATTCCGCTGTGTAGGTCCCCTCGAAGATCAGAATGGGCGAGTCTGCCGCTGTGAACTCAGGATGCAGGCGAGGATTATAGAAAGTATAGTTCTCATGGCTCAGCACTTTGACCGCCGGTCCCCAAGGCCCCGTCGGGGCATCGGCTTCGGCGTACCACAGCTCTCCGAACGCAGACGGCTTGCCCAAAGCTTGCATGAACACCGTCACCCAGCGCTTGCGCCAGGGATTCCACGCGATAGAGCCGCTGTGCGGCTTGACGGAGGCGCCGTCGCTTGCGGACTGAACGGATTCCTGCGGCTTCAGCGCTTCCCACGTCGCGCTGTCCTGCCAGGCCTCGAACGTCGCCAGGCATCGAAAGACGGGGAATGGATTGCCTAATAAAACCCACTCCTTGCCGCGCTCGTCTTTCCAAAACACCGGATGTCCGTCCGGGATGAGCGGCGGCTTCGGCGCCGTATCCGACTTGGTCCAGAGCACCCGCAGCGACTCGAAGCTGGCGGTGTCATCATTCCAGACGCACAGTCCCCACTGATACGCCTCCAAGTATCCCCTGACCTTCATATAGCTGCCCACGAGCCGCGAGGCGCCGGTTTTATCGGGGAGACTCATATAGCCGGTCACCCAGGTCGGGCCGCTGCCGGACATCTTGGCGATGCCTCGCGGCTTGCCTTTATTATCGGTGAAATACTCCAGCTTCAGGCGCAGCGGCGGCTCAAACGACTTCAGCGGTTGAACCGGCGTCATCGCGCTCGTGCCGTCGAAAATGCCCAGCGGATAATGGGCAAGCGTTGTATCGCCCCACAGCCAGAACATGCGCCCGCGATGGACGGCATTCTGTACCGAGTCGCTGCCAAGAACCCCGGACTCGCTCCAATCCGGATCGCCGCCCATCTTCTGGCTTTCGCCGAACAATCCGCCTCCGGTGATGCGCCCAAGCCGCCGCGCAATGATGACGCGGTTCACCTCCACCTTGAGCGTCTTGCCCGGTTCCGGCGTCAGGCGCACGCCACGCATGCCGAAGCCATCCTTCGCCCGCTCGTAGCCGTGCCCGATCACGTCAAACCAGGTTTCCTTTCCCATCAACTCCGGCAGATCGAAAGCAATCACGCCGGCGTTATCCGTGACGAAGCGCGCTTGATGCGTCGTGCGCAGTTCCACGAGCGGCACAGGCCAGCCCGAGCCTTTTTCCACCACTTCAATCCGGCAGGGCTGCTGCGTGGCCGCGGCAGCGCCAAGCGTGATCAGCGCGCAGATCACCGCCATCAGGCGCGCGCGAAGAGTGAATGACAAAGAACTCATTTGAAGAATTCCTCGACGTTCGGCTTTCCTGAGAGGTAGCCGAGAGAAGCCAGGAACGCATCCGCCTTGGACAAGGTTTCGAGGAAATACTTATTCTCATTGCGACCCTGATTGAAAAAACCATGCGCCTGGCCGTCAAAGCCCACCAGTTCGCATCGGGCGCCCGCGGCTTTCATCTTCGCCGCAAAAGCCTCGGCAGTCGCGTAAGGAACGGTTGTGTCAGCGCGCCCGTGAAAAACAATCGTAGGCGGCGCGCCCGAAGCGATGTGATGCGCCGGCGAGATGGTTTCCGGCTCGATGCCCAGGCGTTCGGCGGGAACTTTCGATCCGAAGCCGCCCAACGCCGCGCCGTCAAGCGGCGCAAGCACCAGCGCCGGATTGAACAAAACAAGAGCGTTGGGAACGGCGCTGACCGAAGAGTCCTCCCCCGGCTCATCCACGCCCGGCGCAAAAGCCGTGCAGGCCGCAATATGTCCGCCCGCCGAACCGCCTCCTGCCGCAATCCGCTTTGGGTCCACGCCCAGCCGCGCGGCGTTCTTCCTTACCCATCGCACGGCGGATTTCGCATCGCACACGCATTGAGTGGCTTTGACGCCATGCCGGGAGGACACGCGATAGTCGGCCGAGATGGCCACCATCCCCCGCGACGCCAGATAGCGGCACTGAGGCTCGAATTGCGCAGGCGATCCCGAGGCCCAACCACCGCCAAAGAAGAAAATGATGGCCGGGCGCGGCGCCGCGTTCGTGGTATCCTGCGGGGCATAGATATATAGCTGCAGTTGCGTTTGGGTGGTGATCTTGTACGTTTCCACGCGCGCGCCGGGCATTTTCGGCGGATAACTAAATCCGCCTTGACCGCCGCCCTTGCGTCCATCCGCGCCAAGCTCGGCGCCGCGCGCGCCGGCCCCCAATGCGATCACGAATGGAACGACCAGAAAACAGACGAATAAGCGTTTCAGAAAACAGACGAACAAGCGTTTCATATTTCCTCTCCGGGGATGATTATGGCGACACTGGGAGCGACACTGGGAGCGCCGGCATCTTTGCCGGCGAGTCCACCACGCTCTGACCTTGGCTGGAAATGAGTATAGCGATA
>JAPLSP010000546.1 GCA_026398575.1 Candidatus Sumerlaeota bacterium
GAGCGCGCGCGAAAACTCCCGCATGGCCGAGAGAGAGACGCCGCAAATCCAGCGCAATGATCTTGCGGCGACCGCTCTGGCGCTGCGCGACTATGGCGTAAGGGACTTGGAGCGCTTCCAATGGTTCGAGCCGCCGCGCCCGGACTCGCGCGCGCGGGCCGAACGGCTGCTCGCCATGTTGGGCGCTACGGATGAGCGCGGCGCGCTGACGCAGATCGGACGCCATCTCGCCGCGCTGCCATTGCATCCGCGCTTGGGGCGCTTGCTGGCGGCGGGAATCAAAGCTGGATTAGCGCTTGAAGCGGCGACGATGGCTGCGCTGCTTTCGGAACGCGACATCCTTTCCGAGCCTCACGCCGCGCGCCGCCGCCCGGCTGAGTGGGAAGGCGAATCGGATATGCTGGACCGGTTGGAACTGATCGAAAACGGATCGGCAGCCGAGGGCCTCGACCCGCAAGCGCTGCGCGCCGTAGAGCGCATCCGGGACGAGCTAATGGAAATTTCCAAACGAATGCCCAAAGAAAGCACGACGCTCCTTCACGAAAAAAAATCTAGCGCCCTCAAAAAACAAAGCCCGCATCGCTCCGTGTCAGTCCGTGCCAGTCCGTGTCAGTCCGTGCCCGTCCGTGTCCGTCCACAAAGCCTCCTCCGCCTGCTGCTCCATGCCTATCCAGACCGCGTGACGGTGCGGCGCGCGAACGATCCATCGCGCGGCGTGATGGTGGGCGGGCGCGGCGTCATCCTGGAGCCGTCATCCGTCGTGCGCAAGGCACCGCTGTTCCTGAGCATTGATCCGCGCGACGTCCCTACGCCCGCCGGACAACGTGGCGCCGCAGGAGAGTCGCGCGTCAGCCTCGCCAGCGCCATCGAGGAAGAATGGCTGGAGGAAATCTTCCCGCATCTCTACGAACGGCGCGACACCTGCCGTTTCGATCCGGAAAAAGAAAAAGTTCTGGGGATGCAGCAGGTGTTCTTTGCAGGACTGCTGATTCGCGAAGACGCCACCGGCGCAGGGAAAGATCGCGAGTCCGCCGCTGTCGCGCTGTTCGAGTATCTTCGCCGGAATGTCGTCGCGTTTTTTCAGGAGGATCAACGCGCCGCCGCGTTTCTTGCTCGCATTCGTTTCCTGCGGAAATACATGCCCGAACTGAATCTGCCAGACTTCGATACGCCGGCATTGGAAAAAATCCTGCATGAAGCATGCGAAGGATGCGCCACGGTAGCTCAGGCGCGCGAACGCGCCGCTCGCCGCCTGATCGAGCATGGCATGACCTGGAAGCAGCGCGCCACCCTTGATGAGCACGCGCCCGAGACCATCACGGTTCCCAGCGGAAGCCGCATCCGCCTGAATTATCTCGATCCGGCGAATCCGCAAGGTGCCGCGCCGCCGATCCTGGCTGTGAGATTGCAGGAGATGTTTGGCCTGGCCGAAACGCCGCGCATTGCCGCAGGACGCGCGCCCGTGACGCTGCATCTCCTGGGGCCCAACTTCCGCCCCATGCAAATCACATCCGACCTGAAAAATTTCTGGAACACCACTTATGCCGAGGTTCGCAAACAACTGCGCGCGCGCTATCCCCGCCACCCCTGGCCCGAAGACCCCTGGAATGCGCCGCCAGTCTCCGTCGGCCGCAGGAAGCGACGGTAAGATAATTATAACCGCCGGAGACAGGATAGCTATGAGACAGGATAAATTAGAGACAGGATGGATTAGAGACAGGATGGATTAGAGACAGGATGGATTAGAGACAGGCTGGATTAGAGACAGGATATATTTTCCCCGACTCCGGCCCTAATTGATCCAGTCTCTAATCCATCCTGTCTCTAATTTATCCTGTCTCTAATACATCCTGACAAAATATCCTCATCCTTCTCAGTCGTAGTCCCAAATACTGGATAGAGTAAGATATTGTCTGCAAATTTGATTTCCAATGGGCGCCGCTTTAGCTATGAGGCGCGCCGCGCTTGACAACGGTGACGCGAGGCGCCTATCCTTCACAAGTCGTTCAATAGCTTGTCGCCTTTAGCGCAAGCAGATGGGGCAAGAACCCGTTTAGTAGCCGGAAGGAGGAAATCATGCGCATGCAACAAGCTGTCTCCGCCATTCTGTTCCTTCTATGCATGGGAATGTGGCTCCTGATGTTTTATCTGATTTATGCCTTGCCCTTGAAAGAAGCGGCTTGGAAGGATCAAAGTATGCAGCTTCCCCTTTATCTACAAATGCTCATAACAACCGGCCGCTTCGCTCAAACTTACTGGATACTTGTTTTTCCACCTCTGTTCCTGGTAACCGCCGGTTTTGTGGCCTGGTTTCTGTTGGCTTCTTTCGCTCGGAAAAAGAATCAGATCAATTCATCAATATAATAGCCAGTACGCTAAAACATACAAGAAAGGAAAACTCCAATGAGAAGCATTCTTATCGCGCTTTTCGAAATGCCGCGCCTCAACTTCACCTGGGCAATGCTTATCCCTTCGATTTGCCTGTTCGCCTCCTGCCAGACGACATCATCCAAAGCGCTTCAAAAATCCGGCCCGCCTGAGACTGCCTCCACAGCCGAAAAGATTCGCGTTACCCCGGCAGCGGCGGCGGCAGCGGCGCAGATCGCCTCGGAGATGGAAACGCATTTCCGCAAGGGATCGCTCGATATCTGGTTCCCGCGAATCGTGGACAAGGAATGCGGCGGCTTTTTGTGCGATTTCGATTATCAATGGCAACCTTCCGGCGCGCAAAACAAGATGATCGTCTTTCAGGCGCGCCAAACGTGGCTCGCTTCCAAAGCCGCGCTCCTCTATCCAAAAAATGAAGACCTGCCCGCCGCCGCCGGCCATGGCTTCCGCTTTCTGCGTGACGTGATGTGGGACAACAAGCAGGGCGGATTTTATTGGGTGTTGGATCGCGGCGGCTGGCCGACGGCGAATACCAAGAGCGTCAAACACGCCTACGGGATCAGCTTCGGAATCTATGGTTGCGCAGCCTATCACCATCTCACCCATTCGCATGAATCCCTCGAACTTGGGGTAAAGGCCTTCCGCTGGCTGGACGAATATGGCCACGACACCGAGCATGGCGGCTACTTCGAATACTTCGACCGCGATGGAAAGATAATCCTCGACAAAAAATCGAATCCCACCGGCGGCGCCAGCGACATGGTCGGAAATCGCTTCGGCTATAAAAGCATGAACACGCACATTCACCTGCTCGAAGCCTTCACGGAACTCTATAAAGAATGGCCCGATCCCATCCTTCGCAAGCGCTTGAAGGAAATATTCCTGATCGTCCGCGACAAGATCACCGTGGCGCCGGGCGCGATGCATCTCTTCTTCCATGCCGATTGGACGCCCGTTCCCGACCATGACTCCTATGGCCATGACGTCGAAACCGCGTATCTGCTGATCGAAGCCGCCGAGGCGCTGGGGATGGCGGACGACGCGCGCACGGAGCAGGTCGCCAAGTCGCTGGTGGACCACGCGCTCGATTGCGCCTGGGACAGCGAGAAGGGCGGCCTTCGCGACGGCGGCTCGACGTTCGGCACGATCTTCAACAAGGATAAAGTCTGGTGGGTGCAGGCCGAGATGATGAATGCGCTGCTGCTCATGGCCGTGCGCTATCCGAACGATCCGCGCGGCTATTTCGATCTTTTCCGAAAAGAATGGAGTTATATCCAGACCTGGATGATTGACGCGAAAAACGGCGAATGGTATTCGTCCGGTCTGGACGCGGGCGGCAATGAGCGCGGCGCCAAGTCCAGCGGCTGGAAATGCGGCTATCACAATGGCCGCGCGCTGATGAATTGCATCCGCACGCTGCGCGCGATGGAATCCAAGTGACAAAATAATGGAAGACAAAATAGTTATTCCATGCTTATTCCAAATGCAACCGCTTATGACCAGTCCGCTTATGACCAGTCCGCTTATCACGCTAGTATTGAATGGCGCCTGCAGACACCCCTGCTAAAGCAGGATGCAAAGAGGAGCCAGCTGAAGCCGGCTAACTCAGTTGCCGCCTTGCTGTATTACCCGTTATCTTTACATTTCGAGGATCACTAAGCTCATTCTGGAGGTTTATGAATGCGTGTTTCGTCCGGTATCGCGAAGGCAATTCTTCTGGCGGCTGCCCTATTTGCAGATCGAAACTCTGATGCCGCCTCATCCCTAGATGCAAACAACTGGCCGCAATTCCGCGGGTGGGACGCGCGGGGGATCGCCGCCAATCCGAACCTGCCCGATCGCTGGTCCGCTACCGACAACGCCGCATGGAAAACGGAAATTCCGGGACGAGGCTGGTCGTCGCCGATTGTATGGGGCAATCACATATTCCTGACAACGGCCGTGAATCTGGGCGCGATGGAACCGCCCAAGAAAGGCCTCTACATCGGAGGCGAGCGCTTTGCCCCACCCGCTTCAAAGATGGAATGGAAGACACTCTGCCTCGATCTGCTTTCCGGCAAGCTGCTATGGGAAGCGCTTGCGCATCAAGGGCCGCCGCCCGGGCCGATTCATATCAAGAACAGTTATGCGTCGGAAACGCCCGTCACCGATGGCGAGCGCGTGTACGCGATGTTTGGCAACGTGGGCGTTTTCTGCTACGATATGGAAGGCCATGAAGTGTGGCATAAAACATTCAAGCCTTATGCGACGCGCTACGGCTGGGGTCCGTCCGCTTCGCCTGCGCTGCACGGCGACCGCCTCTTTATCCTCAACGACAATGAGGAGAAGTCATATCTCATGGCGCTCGACACGCGCACGGGCAAGGAAATCTGGCGCATGGATCGCGACGAAAAAAGCAACTGGGCGTCGCCGTTCGTTTGGGAGACCGCGCAGCGCGCCGAGATCATCACGCCGGGCTCGCGCAAGACACTCGCCTACGACCTTGACGGGAAACTGCTTTGGTCGCTCAAGGGCATGTCGGGCATCACCATCGCGACGCCGTATGCGGACCAGGACTTGCTGTATTTGAGTTCGGGATATGTCGGCGACAAGAACAAGCCTCTCTATGCGATCCGGCCAGGCGCATCCGGCGACATTTCGCTCCAAACCAGCCAAACGAGCAGCGCCGCCATCGCCTGGCGCAATCCAAATGCGGCGCCCTATAACCCAACGACGCTGGTCTATGACGGGCGGCTCTATGTGCTTTATGATCGCGGCCTGCTGAGCGCCTTCAACGCGAAGACCGGAGCGCCGCTTTATGAGCGCGCGCAACTGCCGAAGGGCCTGCATTTCACGGCGTCTCCGTGGGCATATAACGGCCTTGTGTTTTGCCTGAATGAAGACGGCCTGACGTTCGTCGTCAAGGCGGGCGATCAGTTCGAGCTGCTGCGCACGAATCCACTGTCAGCCGACGACATGGGCATGGCCACGCCTGCCATTTCCGGCGACCGCCTGCTCATCAGGACCTCCGCCCGGATTTATTGCATTCGAAAGCCATCCCCCACTCCATGAAACAATTCTGCATCAAACAATCTCGCATGAAACAAAACCTGATGCTCATATTAGCCGCAGCGGCATGGTTCGTCTGCTTCGCCTCAGCCGCAAAGGCGCAAGCGCCCGCCCTGGCAAAAACGCCCGCCCCAGCTTTCATTCATCCCGGCATGCTTCACAATCTGGATGATTTGAATTTCATGAAGCGGAAAGTTGAGGCGCGCGAGCAGCCGTGGTTGGCCGCCTGGGATAAGATGCGGCAGGAAAAAATCGCCAAGCTGGATTGGACGCCCAAGCCCGTGGCGCAGGTGGTGCGCGGTCCGTACAACAATCCGGACATCGGTAGTTCGGCGCTGATGCGCGATTCGGCGGCCGCTTATTGCCATGCGCTGCAGTGGCACATCACCGGCGACAAGGCCCACGCGCGCAAAGCCATCGAAATCCTCAACGCCTGGTCTGCCACGCTCAAATCCATCGAAGGCAGCGATCAGAAACTTCTGGCCGGCATCACGGCGTATAAATTCTGCAACGCCGCCGAGATCATCCGCTCCACCAGCGACGAATGGACGGCGGCGGACGTGGCGCGATTCAAGAACATGCTGCTCAATGTCTTCCATCCGCTGATCAAGGACTTCAAGCCGGAGGCCAATGGCAACTGGGACGCCTCGATGATCCTCTCGATGCTGTGCATCGGCATCTTCTGCGATGACCGCGCCATGTTCGACCGCGCCGTGGATTATTTCCTGAACGGAAAAGGCAAAGGCGCCATCACCCACTACGTCTTCGCGACGGGACAATGCCAGGAAAGCACGCGCGATCAGCAGCACACGCAGTTGGGGCTTGGCATGCTGGCCGCCGCTTGCGAAGTGGCATGGAAACAAAAAGTTGATCTTTATGGCGCCGCCGACAACCGCCTGGCGCTGGGATTCGAATACACGGCGAAATACAACCTCGGGCTGGATGTGCCATGCCAGGGAAAAATCTCGCCCGACGGCCGCGGCAAATTCCGTCCGATCTATGAAAAAGTGTACCAGCATTATGCGATCGAAAAAGGCCTGCCGATGCCATACACGAAGCAAGTGATCGAAAAAATCCGTCCCGAAGGCTGGAGCCCCGATCATGAGTCATGGGGAACGCTGACGTGCTATAAAGGCCCGAGCGCCAGCGTTAGCGCGGCGCCTGCGCCCAAGCCCGCCGCCCTTCCGCAAAAGCAGTGAATTGCAAGCTGTGCCGTTTTTCAGTTCATGATTAATTTTTTCTTCCGGCCTTTCAGTATGGTATATTTCTGAAGGGACTTTTCGCCAATAGCTATACAATTCATAATAGAGATCAAAGTTGCAGCAGGAGCGGGAGGGAAAAATGAATTTTATGCGCCATCCTTATTGGACATGGGTGGTAAGGAATAAAAACCTTCGATCCGCCATCTTTCTTGTCCTGATATTCTTCATGGGTAATCTCAATGCGCTGGTGGATAAGATTTACAAGCCGGAGATTCCATATTTTAGCAACGAGCATCTGATTGTCGGCATCATGACGGCGTCCGTTAGCACCATCCTATTTGGCTTGTTGCTCCTCTATATTGACCACCTGTATCGGGCGCAGGACACGATTGAAACGTTGGAAAGCCTTTTGTCTATTTGCGCCTACTGCAAAAAAATCCGAAAACCCAATACAGATCCAAGAAAGATAGAATCTTGGCAAACAATCGAAACCTACTTCACCGAGAAAATGGCCAACCAGTTCAGCCATGGAATTTGTCCGGAATGCTATGCAAAAGCAATTCATGAGCTCAGGCAAAGGGACGCCATACGCCGACGAACGCCAGCGCATCCATAGTCCCGCGGCAAAACCGCCGTAGCGCAAGCCTCACACGCTGACTCCTGATGTTTGCGCCAGCGATGGATGATGGCGCCGGCGTTAGATAAATCTTCCGGAGGTGGAAGATGGCGCCGGCTCTGGATCATCGCTAAAGACAGCTGATATTTATCCTTCCTTCGCTGATCATCAAATTGGGAATCATGCGATCCTGTGGTCGCTTAAAAATATCAAGAAAGGGATGATGCGATTATGAACAGCAAAAACAAATGGGGCAAAGTGGCGTGGGCATTGATGATTATGGGCGTGGTCGGATTATCGTTCAGCAGTCCGGCGCAGGACTTGCCCGTCAAGAACGGCGACAAGATCGCTTTTCTCGGCGATTCGATCACCGCGGGCGGGATGGGCTCGCCGTCCGGTTACTGCAAACTGGTGATCAACGGCCTGGAGGCGAATGGCGTCAAAGCCACGGCCATCGGCGCCGGCGTCAGCGGCCATAAATCCGATCAGATGCTGGAGCGGTTGGAGCGCGACGTGCTGAACAAAAAGCCGGAATGGATGACGCTGAGCTGCGGCGTCAACGACGTCTGGCATGGCGCCAAGGGCATCCCGCTGGATCAGTACAAGAAAAACATCGCTGAAATCATCCAACGCGCGCAAGCCGCCGGAATCAAGGTCATGATCCTCACCTCGACCATGATCGGCGAGGATCAACCCAACCCGAACAATCAGAAACTCATCGCCTACAACGACTACCTGCGGGAACTCGCCAAGGAGAAAAAGTGTCTGCTGGCGGATCTCAACGCCGACATGCAGGAAGCGCTCAAGCAGGCGGGCAGCGGCAAGAATCGAGGCAACGTGCTGACTGGCGACGGCGTTCACATGAACCCCTTGGGCAACCAAATGATGGCGACGGGCATTCTCAAAGCATTCGGCCTGAGCGCCGCGCAAATCCAGAAAGCCCAGGAAAGCTGGCTCAACATTCGCGACGCCTGCGAAGTCGGCGGCAAAATGAAGCTAACGCTGCGGCAATTCAATCAACTCAACGCCCTGGCCGCAAAAGAAAACAAGTCCGTAGACAGCCTGATCAACGCCGAGCTTTCCAAGAGCATAGACTCCCTGCTGAAAACCGCGCCTCCAGTCTCTGCTCCGGCGCAGCAGAAATGATAAACTAATACAAAATACAGTAATAAGCAGGCAGAATCATTGAGGGCAGAATCATAATTAAATCTTAAAAATGTTATCATTCTGCCCTCAATGATTCTGCCTGCCGAAACGCAAAAAAAAGGATCGCCAATGAGATTCGCGCCCTGCAAAAGAAACAAAAGCACTATCATATAAGGCCGAATGAAAGCAAGCAGAATCATTGAGAGCAGAATCATAATTAAATCCTGAAATTGTTATGATTCTGCCCTCAATG
>JAPLSP010000272.1 GCA_026398575.1 Candidatus Sumerlaeota bacterium
ATCTTCGAGAAAAGTGGGGCGATGTCGAAATTCAGCACCTATAACAGCGTATTGAACTGAACACCAATGAAACGTCGCAAAGCGTCACACATTGCCATGTCTAAAGCCGCGGAAGATATCGCCTTACTCAGCGCCATTCAGCAAGGGGAGAGGATTAAGATGGCTTCCCGCCGGAAAGTTTTCCATCTGCTCGAGAAACGGTCACCTCACTTGAACACAACGACAGGGCAAAACCCACTCCGAATCTTCGATGGCCATAATGACTCCCTGGGCCGTTTTTATCGCGCGCAGGGGGCGCTGAAACCCAAGGCTTTCTTTGCGAAGGATTCCGAGTATCATCTGGATTTCCCACGCGCGGTTCGCGGCGGATTCGGCGGCGGGCTTTTTGCGGTTCACATTCCAAATCAGCCCAAAACGAAGGGATTGGTCACGTTCGCTTCGAAGGGAGTGATCACGCGCAAGGGCTTCGATCTGCCGCTGCCGCCGCCGCTCGAATTCTCTTATGCGCAGAGCGTGGCAATGCGCGGCGTGGCGGCGCTCTACCGGATCGAGGCGGAGTCGCGCGGGCGGCTGCGCGTCGTGCGTTCGTTCGCGGAGTTGCAGTCGTGCTGGCGCAAAAGGATCATGGCCGCCGTGCTGCATTTTGAAGGCGCGGATGCGATTGATGCGGACCTTACGGCGCTCGAAGTTTTTTATCAGGCGGGACTGCGCTCGCTCGGAATCACATGGAGCCGCCCGAACGCCTTCGGCTGCGGCGTTCCAATGAAATTCCCCGGCGATCCCGATAGCGGTCCCGGTCTGACTTCCGCCGGCAAGCGCCTTGTACGCGCGTGCAATCATCTGGGCATCATGATTGATCTATCGCACCTGAACGAACGGGGATTCTGGGACGTGGCGCGATTGAGCAAGGCGCCGCTCGTGGCCACGCACTCGGCCGCCCACGCCCTGACGCCGACCGCGCGCAACCTCAAGGATAAGCAACTCGACGCCATCCGCGAATCGGATGGCGTCGTGGGCGTCACGTTCCACGTCGGCGACATCGGACTTGATGGAAAATTCGACAAGACTACTCCGCTCGAATATTTGCTAAGGCATATTGACTACCTCGTCGGACGGATGGGCATCGAGAGGGTGGCGCTGGGATCGGATTTTGATGGCTGCCGGATCCCGAATGAAATCGGCGGCGCGCAAGGATTGCCGAAGATCATCGCAGCACTGAGAAAGCGCGGATATGGCGCGCGGGAACTGAAAGCCATGGCGCATGGGAATTGGATGCGCATTTTGCGCAAGACTTGGGGGCGGGGGGAAGGGGAGAAGGGACCTAAGTACTCATATTCGGAATTGCGATTACATAAATTTATGGCAAATTCTCATGCAGGAAGAGTTGATTCGTGCGGATAGGAGCGGCGCCAGCATTTGGAGTGCGGTTGCTTGCTGCCGCTTTAGCTACGCCAATCTTATAGATCATGGAAGCTAAAGCGGCAGCAAGCAACCGCACTCCAAATGCTGGCGCCGCTTCCGAC
>JAPLSP010000280.1 GCA_026398575.1 Candidatus Sumerlaeota bacterium
TATTGCTGTCAGAATAATGAGCATATTATCCTGATCTATTGCGGCGCCGGTCAAGCGCTATAGGGCGAGCGGGCGAAGGGAGGGGCGGTATAAGGACCTAAGGGACGCAAGGGACGCGCGCGAGATTATGAGAAAAAGGGTGAAGGGCGGGAGAAGGTTATGAGAAGAGGAGCATTATGGCGGCGGTGATCAGGCCGATTATGAGACCCATGACTCCGCCCAGCCATTCGATGGCACGCAGTTCGCGGCTGGAGATGCGCATAATGATTTGCTCGAAGCGGTCGAGATCGAACTGTTCGATTTTCGCGATAATCAACTGACGGAAGTCCATCTTCTCTTCCAGCAGGTCCAGCATCTGCTCGGTGATGGGGCCTGCGGCCTGGAGCGCTTCCCGCATGACGAGGGCTTTGACTTTGGCGATGACTTTTTCGCTGACAAAAATGCCTGCCAAGGGATGCACGGTCTTGAGCTCCTGGCGCAGCATGGTTTCGATCCGTTCGTCCAGGACGCCTCGGAGACGCTGCTCGACTTGCGGATCGTCCAGCGCGCGCTTGATGTCATCATGGCTGATCAGATGGCGCTCGATGGTCTCGGCGACGCTCTCGGCGATTTGCGCGCGGCGCTTGGGGATCAAGCCCTGGAACGACAAGCCCCACAACCGCCAAGGCGCGCGCGGACGAAACAGCATCCGCACCGCTATGGCGTTGGTGACGTATCCCGTAACGGCGCTCATGAGCGCAATGCCGGCGAGTTGGAGCCATTGTGATAGGATCATGCTCAAGTAAGAAAATTACATCTGGAGGATAGATTTGATTAAGCCAAACCGCGCTTGGCCAAATCAAAGTGAACTGCCTCGAAAACTAGGCGGGCTTGCGCGACGGATTGTTGCGCGTCCGCGATAGTGGCTTCGGGCCAAAAGCCAGGATAACGAGCCTCAACTGCCCATTGGCTTAGCTTGCTTAAATTTGGGCATTCCGCAACAACGCGCCAAACGGCCGGCAGTAGATCCCGCAACGCGTCCAAGTCATGGCTCTTGGGGAACCGTATTTGAAGAAAAACCAACGCGCATTTTAATGCTTTCTCGGAAGCCTGCTGCGCCAGCAAACACGCATGACGCGGCACATAATCAGGACGCGTTAGCATGGCCTCTGCTTCAATCAAATCCTGGCGCGCATACCGCCGCCATCGTTCCGTCTCCTGATTAATGAGAGCTGCGTTCATAGATCACTTTGCCCTCGTTCAAGGCGTCGTATAAAATATCACCGACGAGATTTCCACGGATCAGAATTTCTTCCGGCGTCGTTACGAAAATATCCTTACAGACTGGCAAATCCCGCAAAGAACTGCGGATTTCAACGGCGCTTTGGCGCTTGTTTTTCACTTCTGAAAAAACCACCAGAAGATCGGCGTCGCTGTCCGGGCCGCCTTCGCCGCGCGCGAGAGAGCCGAATAGAATAATGCGCAGCGGGTCAAATCGCTGAGCGATCCGTCGCGTCATTTCTGGAACATATTCCATTGCGTTCATTCCGATGCCGCCTTCTCGCGATTTTTTTTCGGGGCTGCCATCGCCGCACAGGTAATGATGAATATGATCTTACCGAATGAGATTGAGCTCTGCAAGTATCTTATCCATCTTCTGCTTGTTCGGCGCATTCATTTCGCATAGCGGCAGGCGCAGCGTCTCGCGCGCGATGACACCCATGCGCCATAGCGCATACTTGACCGGTCCTGGATTGGTTTCGATGAAGTTGCCGGTCATGATGTTATAGATGCGGTAGTGGATTTCGAGCGCCTTGTCATAATCGCCCGCGAGCGCCGCGCGAACCATGTCGGACATCTCGCGCGGGACTTCATTGGCGTTGACGCTGATCACGCCGTGCGCGCCGATGGCGATCTTGGGGAACGTCAGCGAATCGTCGCCCGATAGAATCGTGAAGTCCGCCTTGCCTTCGCCGCGAAGGGAACGCGCCGCGCGCACCAATTCCATCGTCGTCTCGATGTTTCCGGCGGCGTCTTTGACTCCCGCGACGCGCGGATCGCTCATCAACCGCGCGATGGTCTCCACGGCGACATTGACCGACGTGCGTCCAGGGACGTTGTAGATGATGATCGGGAAATCCGCTTTCTCGGCGATGGCGCTGTAATGGCGAAACAATCCTTCCTGAGTCGGTCTGTTATAATAGGGCGCCGTCGAAAGGGCTGCGTCGGCGCCGGCGCGTTTGGCAAACGAGGTCATCAGGATGGCCTGCGCCGTATCGTTGCTGCCGGCGGCGGCGATGACTTTGGCGCGTCCGGCGACCAGGGCGATTGTGCAGTCAATGACGCGCTGGTGTTCCTCCGTGGTGAGGGTGGATTTTTCTCCGGTTGTGCCGCATGGAACCACGCCGGTCACGCCGCCTTCGATCACGTATTCCACCAGCCGTTTATAGGATGGCTCATCGAAGGCGCAGTCAGCGAGAAAAGGCGTTACCAAGGCAACGTAGGTTCCGGCGAAGCGGGGTAGGGCAGCAGTCATAGTGGCCTCCTTCTTTGGGATTGGGGTTAGGTGTTTGGGGTTCGGGGTTAGGGATTCGGGGCTCGGGATTAGTGAATGGTGATTAGTGACTCGTGAAAGGCGAAGCATGAATTGCAAAGTGTGAACTCTTAACTGTGAACTATGAACTATGAACTATGAACTATGAACTATGAACTGAGAATCGTCATTCGTCAATCGTAAATCACAGAGCCGGTTTTGAGGGACGCGGATCGAATAATTCTGAAACGGACTGATTGCTGTGGACGCGGTTAATGGTTTCAGCCAACAGCGGCGCCACAGAGACCACTTCAAGTTTCGGCAGTATCGCCTTGTTCGCATCCTGCGGGATCGTGTTCGTGACAATGACTTTTTTGATCGGCGAGGCGTTGAGTTTTTCGAGCGCATCGGCGGAAAAAATCCCGTGCGTTGCGAAGGCGTATATATCCCGTGCGCCTTGCTCAATGATCGCATTCACGCTGCTGCACAGCGTTCCAGCCGTGTCAATCATATCGTCGAAAATCAGAATATTGCGCCCTTTGATCTCGCCGATCAGGTTCATCACCTCGGCTTCGCCAGGACACGGGCGGCGCTTGTCAACGATCGCCATTGGCAAGTTGAGTTGCTCGGCGTATGTGCGGGCGCGCGCAACGCTGCCAATGTCGGGCGAAAGGACGATGGCGTTTTCTATGTTCATCGTCTTGGCGTGCGCGCTCAGCGGTTTGAGCGCCAGCAGATGATCCACCGGAATATCGAAAAAGCCCTGAATCTGTCCGACGTGCAGGTCAACGGTGATCACGCGCGTGGCGCCGGCCACCGTCAGCAGATTCGCCACCAGCTTCGAGGAAATCGGCACGCGCCCCTGCTCTTTGCGGTCCTGGCGCGAATAGCCGAAATATGGAATGACGGCGGTGATGGAACGGGCCGAAGCGCGCTTCAGGGCGTCCATGATGAGCAGCAGTTCCATGATGTGTTCGTTCGCCGGATTGCTCGACGGCTGCACGACGAAGACGCCGCGCCCGCGGACGTTTTCGAGAATCTTGACGAATCGTTCGCCGTCTTTGAACGCGCGGCTTTCGATCTTGCCGGGCTGGATTTCCAACTGCTGGCAAATCGCCTCGGTGAGACTGCGGTGAGCCGATCCGCTGAAAATCATGGGGACAGTCATAAGGCTGGTCTTCCTTCACTGCCGTTGAAAAAATTGATAAATGTCTAAAACCTATTTTTATACCGCCGTAAGGCACGGGCGCAAGCCGAGATTTGCCGATGAAACGCTGATATGGCCTTGATTCCCGAAGCCGATGGCGCCAATCTGTTTTTGCGGGCTGATTTTATGAAGAGCTCGCCGGCATTGCGATTCAGATTGTCTGTGCGGATCGGCTATGCGGATCGTCCGCCGGAATCATCTTAAGTGAGGTTATTATGCGAGTATTCGGCGCTTTCATTATCGTGGGGATGTCCTTTGCGCTTTCATTGGGCGCCCAGGAGGCCAAGACTCCCGAGGGACTGAAGCCAAACTCAAATGCGGCCGGCTTGCCTTCCAAGGCGGCAGGCGCTTCCTCCGCGCCCAAGCGATGGATGATCCATCAAACGGACTTTTACCGTCCGCACGGCGACCCGGATGATCATTATGATGTGGCGTGCGCTTATGCGCTGGCCGCCAAAGGCGCCTTCGATTTGCGCGGCATCGTCTGCGACCATCCCATCATGCGCATTCAACTGCGCAAAGCCCATTATGAGCCGGACATTGCCGCCGTTGCGCAGATGAATTACCTCAACAGTATGACCGTGCCGATGGTTGTGGGATCGTCCCTCCCCTTCAAGACAAATCGCGACGCCCTGACGACCACGCCGATTGGGGATCAGGCCGCCGTGCAGTTCATTCTGCGAACGCTCGAAGAAGCGCCCGTCTCCGTCATGATCAATATCACTGGTTCCGCCCGCGACGTGGCGCTGGCCGGCAAGGCGCGCCCGGACCTGTTTGCCCGCAAATGCAGCGCGCTCTACATCAACGCCGGCAGCGGTTCGCCCGATCCCACGAAAGTCATTTCTCTCGAATACAACGTCAAACTCGATGCGGAAGCATACGGGGCGCTCTTCAGCCTTTCATGCCCCATCTACTGGGCGCCGTGCTATGATGGGAAAGCCGATGAGCGCGTCTCGCGCCCCAACGCCACGTATTATCAATTCCGCCAATCCGAAGTCCTGAATCATCTCACGCCGCCGTGGCAGAACTACTTTCTGAGCATGCTGAAGCAAGACCAGGCGCCGCAATGGCTCAAACAGCTGAATGACCCGGTGGACGCCGGCGCGCTGGCGCGATTCGGGGCGATGCCGCGCAACATGTGGTCCACCGCCACCATCCTTCATGCGGCGGGATTGACGGCGACGAAAGATGGCGTAATCGCTTTGGATGCAAAGTCGGCGGCGCCGGCGATTTATGAATTCGATCCTGTTGAGGTCGCTGCGAAAGAGAATGGCAGCGTGGGCTGGAAACCGGCGACAGGCAAAACTACGACCTATAAGTTTCGCGTGACGGATATTGAAAACTATCAGGCCGCCATGACGAAAGCCCTACGTGCGATTCTGGCGCCTGAATAATCGTCCAGGTTTGTGGCGAGGGTGTCGCGTGTCATCCCGGAGGGATGATTGATAATAGCCCACCGTTTCAACGGTGGGTGAAGCGCAATGGATTTCATTTTAGTCCAG
>JAPLSP010000416.1 GCA_026398575.1 Candidatus Sumerlaeota bacterium
TATCCAAGCGGCATCAAAGTATCGGATGAGGAAATGGCAAAGATAAATATTCAAAGCGACTCATTTCATGGCGAATGGAACTACATAATCTGCCCGAACCAACGCATAGAGTGAGATACTTATTTTAAGACGGGCTCTTAGTAAGAAATACGTGATCGTAATTCTGAATCAGAGCACTAAAGCCTTACGGCTTCGGTCCGACGAGTTTGGCCAGTTCCGGCTCCATTGCTTCGGACCAGATTTGGTAGCCTTTGGCGTTCGGATGCAGGAAATCGGGCATGATGTCTTTGGTCAGCGTGCCGTCGTCTTTCAGGAATTTCTTTCCGATGTCGAGATAGAAAACCATCTTTCCATCCGCGAGCTTCGAGGCGATCTCGCTGGCTTTGGCGTTTTTCACGCGCTGGGCGGCATCGGCTTTTTCGGCGCGCGGGAAGATGGCCAGCAGCAGGATTTTCGTATCCGGCAGCTTCGTCCGCAGTTTCTCGACGATGGCCTTGATGCCGTCGGCAATTTCTTCGGCGGTGTTGTCTTTGGAATTGTTGGTGCCGATCATGATGACGGCGGCCTTGGGCTTGATGCCGTCAATCTCGCCGTTATCGAGCCGCCACAGGACGTGCTGCGTGCGGTCGCCGCTGATGCCCAGGTTGACGGCATTGCGCTTGCCATAATACTCTTCCCACACTTTCTTTCCCGATCCTTCCCATCCTTGCGTGATCGAATCGCCGACGAAAATAAACTCTGCATTGCCCTTCTTGACGTTCGCCAAAATCGCCTCATGCCGCGTCATCCATTTGGCGTCTTTAGGAACCGGTTTGGTGGCCGAGGCAGGCGCCGCGGCGGGCTTGTCTTTCGCTGCATCTTTCTGTTGCGCCGCCGCGGCGGCGGGCTTGTCCTTCGCCGCGTCTTTCGGCTTGTCTTTCTGTTGCGCCTGGATTGTCAGCATCGCCGCGCAGGCCAAAACAAGAACCCACGCCAGCAAACGCCCTCTCGCCACCACTTGCTTCAACTGACTCATCATTTGCTCCATCCTTTCTATTCCTTAAAATATTGGTCCACATTTCCTTTTTCAATCGCCGCGCTCACAAGCGGGCTCCGCCTTTTAGTTTGGCGCTGAAGGGTAGGCCGTCCCGCTCCGTCGGGCGGCAACAGCGCGCCAAGGCCGCCCGACGGAGCGGGACGACCTACCCTTCGGCGCCAAACCGCTCAGGACCCAACCTTTTTGGCGGCGAGACGCTTGACGATGTATTCGCCGGCCAGCGCGGCGCCGGCTTCGTTGTCCGTGGCGACGTGCGCGCGCACCGCGGGATGCTCGACGCGCGTATCCACCGTGACGATGGGGATGCCGGCCTTCTGCGCCTTGTCAAAGGTGTCTTTGAGTCCGCGCGAATCCACGGCGCCGACGAGGAGGCCGTCCACCTTGCTCAGGATCGCGTTATCGAGCGCGGCCTTTTGCTGGTCCATTTCCGGCTTGGCCGCGGTCAGGTCTTTGAAAGTGACGTCCAATTCCCTGGCGGCCTTGTCGGCGGCGTCCTTCATTGTTATCCAGAAAGGAGTGGTCGAAGAAAAGCCGACGTAGGCGATGGTGAAGCTTTTCTTGCCGGCGGTCGCGCTCGTCTGGCCGCTGCCGGCTTCCGGTATCGGCGCGTCCAAATATTTGTCCACATTACTCTTTTCAATCAGCGTAGGGGCGATGGGCGTATTGGCCGGAACGGTCTCGCCTTTCAGAATCTTGACCAGCAATTGCAGTCCCTGCCGGCCCATTTCTTCCGGATGCTGCATCACGGTGGCGTCCACTTCGCCCGCCTTCACCGCTTTCATGGCGTCTTTGTTGCCGTCGAATCCCACGAGGACAATCTGCCCCAACTTGCCCTTGCCTTTGACAACCTGTTTGGCGGCGAGGATCATCGGATCGCAGGCGCCGAAGATCGCTCCGAGATCGGGCTGGGCCGTCAGTTCGGCTTGAGTGATTTCATTGGCTTTGCTGTCGCTCCAGTCCGCCGGGCGGAAGATGACCTGCATCCCGGCCTTCTTGCAGGCGTCCTCGACGCCTTTGCGCCGCGCGTCGCCGGTCTGGTGTCCGACCGTTCCGCCCAGGATCAGGACCTTCGCATTCGGAGCAGACTCCTCTTTCGAACACCCCATCATCACCGCTGCAAAGGCGATGGCCGCCGCAAGCGCAATGCCTGCTGTCAGGCTGGTTCTCAGTTTAGACATCCTCGGATTCCTCCTTTTAAGAATAACGCCAGCTTCCAGGGCAAATCCGCTTGCCTTGGAAGCTGGCGCCCTTCTCTTTCACATCTGAGCTTCTCATTTACAGGGAAGCCGGAAAATAACACTCGACAGTCGCTTTAGCGTTTCACGGCCTGGTCGCAGTGCCGCTGGTTACGGGAGTCTTTGTAACCGCAGGAGTCTTTACGGGCGTAGGAGGCGTTGTCTCTGTCTTATCGCATCCCATGGTCACCATCGTAAAAGCCATCAACGTCGCAAACGCTACTGCCATCGCCATCTTCTTCATTTCTGTCTTCCTCCTTTGTTGAATCTATCCTATGCGGAGCCCTCACTCTAGGAACTCTCGTTCCTTATTCCGGGTAAGAAAATACCGAATCCTTCGGCGCTTTGTCAAGCGATCAAATAAGAAATGGCAAAAAAACATCGTCAGGGCGCCAGATACTGATCCACGTTGTTTTTATCAATCAAGGTGGGCGCAATGGAAACCATGGTGTCAATCTCTTCGCCGTTAAGGAGCTGAACCATCATCTCCATGCCCTGCCTTCCCATGCGCGCCGGGTCCTGGCGCACGGTGGCGTCCACTTCGCCGGACTTGATCGCCTTGAGGCAGGCGGGGATGCCGTCATAGCCGACCAGCAGAATTTTGCCGCCCAGACCTTTGCGCTTTACGGCTTGTTTGGCCGTCATGATCATCGGATCGCAGGCGGCAAAGATGCCGGTGATGTCCGAGTGCGTCGCCAACTCATTCTGGGTGATTTCGTTGGCCTTGTTTTCCAGCCAGTCGGCGGGGCGGAAGAGAACTTCGATCCCGGCTTTTTTGCACGGCTCTTCGACGCCCTTGCGGCGATGCTCGGCGGCCATCGAACCGAGGTTGCCGCCGAGGATGAGAATCTTGCCCTTGCCGTTCATGCGCTTGACGATGTAGTCGCCCGCCAGCCCCGCGCCCGCCACTTCGTCCGTATAAAGGCGGCTGAAAACCGCCGGATGCTCGCCGACCCATTCGCCAACGGCGATGACGGGGATGTTGGCGGCCTTGGCCTTGTCGAGCGAATCCGTCAAGCCGCGCGGGTCCACGGCGCCGAGCAGCAGGCCGTCCACTTTTTTCAGGATGGCGTTATCTATCGCGGATTTCTGTTCGATCACGTCGGGCTTGGTCGCCGTCAGGTCCATGAAGTTGACGCCGAGTTTTTTGGCCGATTCCTGCGCGCCAGTTTTGACCGTCAGCCAGAAGGCGTTGGTCGAGGAATAGCCGATATAGACGATCGCAGGCGGTTTGGTTTTAGTGTCTATCGCCGGGCGCTTGACTTTGGGGACGGCGGGCTTGACTTCAGAAACGGCGGGCTTGGTTTCAGGGGCAGCGGGCTTGGTTTCAGGGGCAGCGGGCTTGGCTTCAGGGGCAGCGGGCTTGGCTTCAGGGGCAGCGGGCTTGACGCCGGGCGCTGGCGCGCCGTTTTCCGGCGCCGCGCTCATTTTGTCCACCCCTATCCCTATCATCGCCAGCGCCATCAGAAGCGCCGGAAATCCTATGATTCGGGGGTGCATGATTGTTTATCCTTTCGATCAAAGATTATGAATCGCCATGGACAGACACGGACTGACACCGACCTACACGGACCTACACGGACCTACACGGACGCGCTCCTTATAGCTGATCTTTGCCTGTCCGTGCCCGTCCGTGTCTGTCCGTGCCCGTCCGTGTCGGTCCAGCAAGCACCCCCGCCCCCGTCCCCCTGACCCCTGATCCCTGATCCCTGACCCCTGACCCCTCCCCCGCCCTACGCCCTCTGTCTTCGCTGCAAATAATCAATCCATACCGCGACGATGATCACGCATCCAATGGCGACCAGCTGCCAGTACGATCCGACGCCGCACTGGATCAGCCCCGCATAGAGCGACTTGATGATCAGGACGCCGATGATGGTGCGCCCGACGCCGCCCATGCCGCCGAAAAGGCTCGTGCCGCCGATGACCGCCGCCGCGATGGCCTGCAACTCGTAGCCGTCGCCGCGGTTGGGCGTCGCAAAGTCGAAACGCGAAGTCTCGACCACCGCCGCCAGCCCCGCCAGCAGTCCGCCCAGACTGTAATACATCACGCGATAGCGCTTGACCGGCACGCCTGAAAGCCGCGCCACCTCCTCGTTGCCGCCGATGGCGAAGCAATTGAATCCGAATTTGGTCTTCGCCAGCAAAAACGCCACGACGACCACGACCACAGCAGCAATGGTCACGGGAACCTTGTATCCGAAGCCAATCGCTTTGAAGGTATCGGGGAAGGCCGACATGTCGCGCCCTTCGCCGAGCATATTGGCGAACCCTCGCGCAATCATCATCGTGCCCAGCGTGACAATGAAGGACGGAACGCCCGTCCAAATCACCGTCAGCCCGTTGAGCATTCCAATGAGCAGTCCGACAATCAGCCCGGAAGAAACCGCCATCCAGACAGGCGCCTTGGCCGTGAGAAACGCTCCCACCACGCACGTCACCAGCGCCAGATTCGACCCGACCGAGAGATCAAGCCCGCCGGAGATCAACACGACCGTCGTCCCGACCGCCATGATCGCGAGCACAACGGATTGCTCCAGGAGGCCGCTGAAATTATCATAGGAACGATAGCTGGGCGCCAGAATGAGGAAAATCACCTCGATTAAAATCAAGCCCACAACGGCTTGGAGACTTTTTTTTATTTGCCGCATCATGGAACCAGATAACATATTCAGCGCCTTTGACTATCAGCATAATCCTAAGTTTTTCTTAATTTTCTTCCAAGGAATCAATCCGGGCTCTTTGCGCGCCTCCTTAATCGCTTGGCGATCGAGCCGATCCTCTTCTTCTTTTGACAATCTTTCAAGCAGCGCGGCGTCTTCAATGGAAATGAGAACGGCGACGTCTTTTTGCCTGCGGCTTAATACAAAGCGCTCGTTTTTGCGGGTCACGCGATCCAACAAGTCGCCCGTTTCGCGCCGAAGCGCCGTGGTTGATCTCCGAGTCATTTTCTGTTTCTCCCATCCAGTTTTCGCTAACGTCAACTTCCCAAGTATGAATAACGCCCGGCGTGGCCGTCAAGCCCCGATGGCCACACGCAAGATGTCCTCTTCCTGCGCCTCGCCGCGCTGGAATTCCTTGCGGATTTTTCCGCGATGCATCACCAGGATGCGGTGGCTCATTTCGAGCGCCTCGGTATAGTCCGATGTCATCATCACGATCCCGACGCCCTGTTCGAGCAGTTCGCGCATGATGCGGTAAACTTCGGCGCGGCCCTTGATGTCAATCCCGCGCGTCGGCTCGTCGAAGAGCAGGACCTTGCACCGCGCCCCCAACCATTTGGCCAGTACGATTTTTTGCTGGTTGCCGCCGGAGAGCTGGCCGGCGTTCGTATCGCGTCCCGGCGCTTTGACTTGCAGTTCGCGCATATACCCGTCAACTTCCGAGTCAATCCGGCGATGGCGCGTCAGGCCGCCCGGACTTAAGCGGTCAATGTTCGGCAGCGCGTAGTTGTTGCGAATGCTCTGGTCCAGAATCAGCCCCTCGGTCTTGCGGTTTTCAGTCAGGTAGGCGATCCCGTTGCGAATGGCGCGCGAGGGAGTGCGGTGACGGACTTTTTTTCCGTGAACGATAATCTCGCCCGCGTCATACAAGTCCACGCCCGCGATGGCACGCGCCAGCTCGGTCTTGCCCGCGCCCATCAATCCCGTGACGCCGACGATCTCGCCGCGCCGCACCGAGAAGGATATGTCATCCAGGCGCCGCCCCTGGCTCAGATGCTCGATGCGCAGCGCCTCATCCGCCGCCGGCGCGGGGAGGTCGGGATATTGCTTCTTCACCTGTCCGCCGATCATTTTTTCGATCATGCTGTCGAGCGTCAGTTCGCTGATCGGATACGTCCCGGCGTTATGCCCGTCGCGCAGGATCGTGACGCGGTCGCCCAGTTCATAGACCTCGGCATAGCGGTGCGAGATGTAGATGAATCCAACCTGATGGCTCTGCTTGAGCTTGTTGATAAGGTCGAACAAGTCATGCCGCGAGCGGTCTTCGAGGACGTCGGTCGGCTCGTCCAGAACGAACGCCTTCGCTTCGGTCACCAGCGCGCGCGCGATCTCGACCATCTTCTGCTGTGTGACGCTGAGCCGCCCGACGATCTCATGGGGATCGAGGTCAATGTGGAAGCGCTTGAGGTATTCGCGCGCGCGGGAGTAAAGCGCGCGCTTATCCACCAGGCCCAGCGCCCTGACCGCCATCGGCTCCATCCCCAGGAACATGTTGCGCGCGATGTCAATCTGCGGGACGAGGTTGATTTCCTGGTAAATGAAGCGCAGCCCTTTGTCGAGCGGGACCTGCGGGGAAGTGATCTCGACGCGCTCGCCCTGGATGAAGATGTCGCCTTCGTCATGCGAATACGCGCCGCTCAGGACTTTGATGAGCGTGCTTTTGCCCGCGCCGTTTTCGCCGAGCAGAATATGAACTTCGCCGGGGAGCAATTCGAAATCCACATGATCCAACGCCAGCACGCCGGGAAAACGCTTGACGATGCCTTTCATCTGGATGAGGGGCGGGGGCGCGGCGGGAGGCTGGATGGATGGGGAAGTCATGGCGATGAATGCATCATGCGGCGATGGCGATAAGGCCCGCTGTAGTTGCGAGCTGAGGGATTGGTTTGCCTTCTTCTTTGAGCGCTTCAATATATAGTTCGATAGCTTCCTGCATGAGCGCCTTTGTTTCCTCAAGAGTATCCCCGCACGCAATGCAGCCGGGCAAATCCGGCGCATAGGCGGAATAATTTCTTCCGGCGCGTTCGTAGATGACTACATATTCGTTCATTTTAGTTCCTCCAATTCCGCAAGAGGCCAATGAAATTGCACACAGGCTAATGAACTGCGGACTGCAAAAGAGTTTTTATCCACGTATTCAAACTCGCCTTTTCGGCACGTGCGCGCGATAGGAGCTTATGGTGAAGCGCAGGTTCCACGCGGACAACAAATCTCCCAGAACATGCTTTCTCCGGTAATTCTCCACGTTCGGCGCAGAATTCGAGGTAGTCATCCACCGAATCGCGAAACGCCTTGCGCAGCTCTTTTACGCTGGCGCCTTGAAAAGTGACCACGTCGCGCAGACCGATAACTTCGCCATGAAAGACGCCGGCGTCATCGTCATAGTCCACGCTCGCCTTATATCCCTTATACTCCATCATGTTGAACTCCCGCCTCATTGAGAAACCGTCGCACGGATCGAACCGCTCCTTTGCATGCTTCTTTGCGGGGATGCGGCCGGTGAAAAACCGCGCGTACGCCATTCAGAGCCACGCGAATTCTTGAGCCACGGCCTTCTGAAACCTCCGCGTTCAACGCGATAAACAGCGATTCAATATCTGTCCACGCGATATCGGCGCGATCAGGCGTCTCGAGAATCTTGGCAAGAATTTTTTTATGCCGTGAATTCACGGGCGATTTTGATATCAGATTGTGGCGCCAGGTCAAGATAAATTGGCATTAGGGCGTTGGCTTCGCTGGTTTGGGCGCGGCCAGCGCGTTCTGTCCGCGCCGGCAATAGTCCATGGCGATCGCCATCAGCCGCGCGCTTTCTTGTGGCGCGTGGAAGCCCATCGAGTTTTCGGCGTTGATGAAGTCTATCAGGAACTGCGCCTTGCGCTGCCAGTCGCGCGAAGCGGCTAGCGACTCATTCGCCGTCCCCGCGTCCATCGCCGCCTTAATCCCGGCGATCAAATCCATCAGCGCATTGAGCGACAAGTCCTGCAACTCAGCGGTGGTATTTTGGATCCGCTCGACGCGGGCCTTGAGCTCGCTTTCGGGAAAACGATGGCAGGTTTGGCAGGCGTTGTTGACGTTGAGCAGCGGGCTTTGCACGTGGTGATCGCTGATCTTGAGCGAACCGACGCGCTTATATGGCATGTGGCAATCGGCGCACGCCACGCCCGAACGCGCATGGATGCCCTGACGCCACAGCTCGAACTCCGGATGCCGCGCCTTCTGGCAGGTTGCGCTGGTGATCGCGTGAGTCCAGTCGGTGATTTTTATTTCATCCAAATAAGCCTGCTCCTCATCGCCGCGCACGCCTTTGTTCCAGGGGAATGAGAGGATGCGCCCCTGCTTTTCGCCGGGCAGGACGTAGTTGACATGGCACTGCGCGCAGACGAAGGAACGCATCTCCTGCCGGGTGGCCATCGTGTTGACGTCGTAGTCCTTGACGCCTTCATGCTCTTTCAGCGCCTTGATGCCTTGCATGAAGGCGGGGCGGGAAATGCGCAACTGCATCGTGGCCGGATCATGACAGTCAATGCAGGCGATGGGATGCGTCACCAGCTTGCGCGCTTCCTTATAGGGCATGGCGCACATCTTCTCGAATCCCTTGACGAGGTCGCCGCCTCCCAGCTTTTTGTTCTCAACGTAATTGGAGGCGTGGCATTGGATGCAATTGCCATATTGAGGCTTTTTTTGGCGTTCGGTATAGGATTGATCATCGAGCATATAGGCGTGGCCGCGCCGTTCGCGGTAGTCAATGGAGAAAGCATAGCCCGCCCACATCGTCTTCAGGCGCGGCTCCAGGTCGAGCCTCGAGCGGGCGACCGTCTTGCGCGGATCGGCCTGAGTCGGCGTGCGCGGCAGCGCCTCGCTTCCGCCGAAGCGCGTGCGGACCTGGTCCGTGGTCTTCAGGTAGCCGTCATACTGAAAAGGAAAATCCTTGCCCCATAACGCCGGGTCCTCTGTTTGGTCGTTGAGTTCGACGACCCGGAAGAAAGGATTCTTCGCCTCCTGTTTGCGCTCGAAGATATTGACCAGCAGCGCCGTGACCCCCAGCGCGGCAATTGCCGCGCCAATGGCCGTCAACGCCATGATCAGGATGATCTTGCGCAGCGAGACGCTGATGGAAATTTTGTAGTCATGTTGCTCGCTCATGATTGACCCTTCCGCAGTAGTAGATAGCGTTTCAAGCAGAATCCTTGGAAATTGGACATTCCCTGTTGGAAATTGGACATTCCCTGTTGGATATTGGATATTCCCTATTGGACATTCCCTGTCGGATATTGGATATTGAACTTATTCCATGTGCCCAACGGACGCATGGCACTTGATGCATGACAGCCGGTCTTTTCCGATGTGGCGGTAGTCTATCTCCTGCACAACGCGCTCATGACACCTGCGGCAGGCGTTCTCCGTGATGGCGATGTTGCGGGGCGTGATCTGGATCGGCTCGTGGAAGCGCTGCGTCGTGAAAGCGAGCGAATGATGCCAGCCGTTGGAAGCCTTCGTCATGTACTTGCCGATGAAGTCGTGAGGCGTGTGGCAATCGTTGCAGACGGCCACTGCGTGATGGCTGCCCTTGGCCCAGGCGTCGAGGTGATTGCGCATGATGTGGCAGTTGGCGCAGATGGCCGGATCGTTTGAAATATAAGAGGCGCCTTTCGCATAAAAGAACGTATAGCCGCCGATTCCCGCGGCAAGACCAATGGCCAGTCCCATCGCCACGGCGGCCATCGCGATTTTTTTATGGCTGGCCGTTTGCAGAAATCCCATCACTTCCCTTTCCGAAGCGCGATGGACCCAAGACCAAGCATCAATAGAATCGAATCAAGTATCCAGGATTTTCGAATGTGGAATATTGGGGCGCTTGTCATGATAACCATAACGTCCCTGATTAATAATTCTCCGTAGAAGGAAGGCACAAGCGGAAAATGGGCGCTGTGTTATAGCTGGGCGCATTCCGGAATTCCATTGCCTTTCGCCACTACCGGGCCTTGTGCCGGTGGAGCGATGATTTTGCTCTAGCAGTGACCGCTTTTTCTCGCCGCCACCACTGGGCCTTGTGCCAGTGGGGCGATGATTATCAGCCAAAATCGCGCGCTACCAACATAAAATCATCGCTCCATCGGCGCAAGGCCCGATGGTGGCGTAGGACAAAATGGGAATACTATTCTAGAGCAAAACCATCGCTCCATCGGCGCAAGGCCCGATGGTGGCGTGCTGGCCCTTAGTGAAAAATTCGACCGGAATTCTGGATTGTGCCTTTTAGAGCTTTATGGTCGCCGCCGCTTCTGCGGCTTTTCAGGGTTGCGCGGGGGGCGGGGCGCGGTATGATTCGCGGCGCCGCATTTGATGCGCCATAAATTCTTAGGATAAACTCCATGGCTCTCTCCGCCCAAATCTCCGCGTTCTACCCGGCCTGGATGGAAATTGATCTGGACGCCATCGCGCATAACCTGCGCCTGATGCGGCGGCAGGTGGGCGAAGCGACGATGATTTATCCCGTCGTAAAATCCAACGCTTACGGACACGGCCTTGTTCCGGTTTCGCGGCGGCTGCTGGCGGAAGGCGCCGATGGCGTTTGCATTGCGCGGCTGTGGGAGGCCGACGCCCTGCGCCGCGCGGGCGTCGAATCGCCGATCGTATGCCTCACGTCCGTCTTCCCGGAGGAAGCGCGGCATGCCGTGGATTTGAATTTGGAGGTCGTCGTCTTCCGCAAGGAGGCTTCCGAGGCGTTGTCGCAGGCGGCGCGTGCGGCAGGCCGCACGATGCGTGTCCACGTCAAGGTGGACTGTGGCATGGGACGGCTGGGCGTCTGGCCGGATGACGCCGTCGAGTTCGCGCGATTTATCCAGCGGTTCGAAGGGCTGGAACTCTACGGTCTGATGAGCCACTTCTCGAACGCCGACGATGAAGAGGACGCCGTCAGCGTCCAGCAAATGGCGGTCTATGGCCAAGTGCGCAAGGCGTTCCATGACGCGGGGCTGCCGCCGATGGTCTGCCATCACTGCAACAGCGACGCGACGATGCGCTTCGAGCCGTCGCGCAGACAGCTGGTGCGGCCCGGCATCGCCATCTATGGCTGCTATCCTTCGGACTGGTACCGCCGCCACTTCGAACTCAAGCCAGCGATGTCCGTGCGCGCGCGCCTGGCAAGCCTGCGGCGCTTTCCGCCCGGTAAGGGGCTTTCGTATTCGCAGGAATTCGTCACGCGGCGCGACTCGCTCATCGGCGTCGTGCAATGCGGCTATGCCGACGGCTATCTGCGCGCGCTCAAAGGAAAAACTTCGATGCTCGTGCGCAGCGCGCGCGTCCCGGTCGTCGGCCGCATCTGCATGGAGCAATCGCTGCTCGATCTGACCGACGTTCCCCACGTTGAATATGGCGACATCGTGACGGTCCTGGGCGCGGACGGCGCCGCGCGCGTGACCGCCGAAGAACTTGGCGCATGGGCCGGAACCATCAACTACGAAATCGTCACGCATTTGGGGCGGCAGTTCCCGCGATTTTATTTTGACAATGGGAAGTGCTGGGAAGAATAAGATCGAATGAGAGTAGATGCGATTAAATGATATAGAACACGGATGCGACGGAT
>JAPLSP010000417.1 GCA_026398575.1 Candidatus Sumerlaeota bacterium
CGAGGAACTCTGGCGGCAAATATACGTTTCGCAGCATGCGGACCAGTGGCGGCTCATTCCGTCGTGCGTGGTGGCCGATGGCCTCGTGATCGGCACACAGCCGCGCAACAGTCCGCTCTACGCTTTCAAGGCCGACGGACCGGCGGGCAAGCGGGGTTACGATCAGCTGCTGTGGCGCCAAACCTACGGCTCGGATTCGCCGACCGCGCTGTATTATCAGGGGCGAATCTACAACGTGCATTCGCAAAAAGGCAAGATCGCCTGCATAGATCCAAAATCCGGAAAAGCCATCTGGGAAGGCCAGCTCGACAGCACCGGCGATTTTCGCGCTTCGCCCACCGGCGCGGACGGCAGGATTTATCTGATCAACATCAAGGGCCAGGCCTTTACGCTGTCCGCCGGACCGGAGTTCAAAGTCTTGTCGCGCGCAACGATGGGAGGCTTTCCCGCCAGCTCGACCATCTCAGTGGCCAACAAACGCCTCTATATCCGCACAGCGGAAAAACTATACTGCATCGGCAAGGGCGCCGGGACTTCAGCCCCGGCCCCGGCGGCGAAACCCTAACCAAAGAGATTTGAGATTTGAAATTTGAGATCTGAAACTTGAGATCTGAAATTTGAGGGTTCCGAGTGAGAGACGAATTCTCATTCCAACAACGTAAGAGGTTAATGAAAGGGGAGTCACCATCATGCCCATCTATGAATACGCCTGTCATCACTGCCGGAAAATTTATCAGTTCTTTTCCAAGACGATGAAGCCCGAGACCGGGCCGGCCTGCCCCAAATGCGGCGGCGCGAAACTCGAACGGGTGCTGTCATCCTTTGCAGCGGTCAGCTCCTCCAAAACCAAGGGCGGCGCAAGCGCGGCGGCCAAAGACCCGGATATGCAGGCAGGCGGCGCTCCGGGAGCGGGCGGCTCGATGATGGATGATCCTTTCGCCCGCATGAGTCCCGGGCAGCAGGTGGCCGCCGAACGCGAGATGATGAAACTGATGTCGGACGCCGACGGCCTCGATGAAAGCGATCCGCGCCAGCTGGGCCATCTGATGGAGCGCATGACGCAGATCACCGGCATTCAGGACAAGACGATGAACGAGGCGATCCGCCGCTTGAAGGACGGTGAAGACCCGGAAAAGATCGAAGCGGATATGGGAGACATCTTCGGCGACGAAGGCGGCCCCGGCGGCGGCGGAACCAGCGGCTACGGCCGCGATCCGGATATCTACGATATGTAAGCGCAGCGCCGGAGAAGCCCGTGTTCCAGATGAATAGCTCTATTCGGCAAGTCAGACCCGTCGGACTGGTCGGACTGGTCGGACGCGTCGGACCTGCCAGAAGACCCTGGCGCCATCCTCCTGGCGCCACGCGAAACTGAAAACCATGAACTGTGAGCTTATAGGCAGGATATAAGGCCAATGAACAATCTCCTTTGGGTTATCTGTGGCGGGATTTCTTCGGAGCATGATGTTTCGCTGATGTCGGGACGGCAGATCGCTTCCTCGCTGGCGGGGGGAGAATGGCGCGTGCGGCCCGTGGTGATCGCAAAAGACGGCGCCTGGCGCGTGGCGGATGAAATTCTGGGAACCGGCGCGGCGCCCGCGGAAATGGCCGCGCTCATCGAATCGCTGGCGCATGACGCCTCCACGACATCGCCGCTGGAAAAAGCCCTTTCCAAACTGCTGGCGGAAAAACCCGCCTGCGTTTTTATCGCCATGCACGGCGCGGGAGGCGAAGACGGCGCCATCCAGGGAATGTTCAACTGGCTGGGCGTGCGCTACACCGGTTCGGGCCCTTCGGCCAGCGCTCTGGGCATGAACAAAATCCGATGCCAGGATTTTTTCGCGCATCGCGGATTCCTGACGCCGCCGGCGGTCTCGTCGGTTGACCTCGACGAAGAAGACCGGCTCGACCGCAGACGCCATGCCGCGGCGCTCGTGAAGGCGACGCTGGAACGGCTGTCGCTGCCGGTCTTCGTCAAGCCCAGCTTCGGCGGTTCGAGCCTTGGGCTTACGCTGGTCAAGCGCCGCGAAGACCTGAAGAAGGCCATAAATCTATCGCTGCGATATTCGTCCGAAGTCCTGATCGAGGAGCGCATCGCAGGCCGCGAGCTGACCTGCGGCGTCATCGAACAGCGCGATGGCGACCGCCGCTCGACGCCGCTGGCTTTGGCGCTGACGGAAATCCTCCCGGTCAAATCCGAATACTTCGACTATGAAGCCAAATACACGCCGGGCGCCTGCAAGGAAATCACGCCCGCCGCCGTGGATGAAGACATCGCGCAGCGCATCCGCGAGGCCGCCTTTCGCGCGCATACGCTGCTCGGATGCAGAGGCATGTCGCGTTCGGACTTCATCCTGCGCGACGACGGCGCTTTTTATATGCTGGAGATCAACACCATCCCCGGCATGACGCCCACGTCCCTCCTGCCGCAGCAGGCCGCGCACGCCGGCTTGTCGTTCTATCAATTATGCGACCGCATCGTCGTTTCCGCGTTCGACAAGAATCTGGCTTCCTGAGGAAAAGACCGTCGCTGTTTCATATTCCCGGCGGGCGATCGGGCTCTTTGCCGGACTTGCCGCGACGGATCCATTCCTGGCGCTGCTTCAGGTACTCGCGCTTTTTGGTGAGCAGATCCATGCGCGATGCGGCCGCGGAGGATGGTTCGGCTGCGGACGCGGGCGGCGGCGCTTCCTGCTCGCGACGCCGCTGGGCTTCGACGGCGGCCTTGGCCGGCGCCAGCGCCTTTCCGATTTCTTCGCTCAATGCCTCTTCCGGCGATACGGTAAGAACGCGGCTCAGAGACTGATGCAGGGGCGTTCCCGGCGGGGCCAGCGATAATTCGCGCTTGAGGAATTTATTCACCGGATCGCGCAACGGATTCAAATGCCCCAGCAGCGATTCGATGCGCTGGCGCAGTTCAGGCTTGGCCGTTTCCAGCAATTCACCGCACCGCATCAGGAGCGCATCCCTCAGGCTGGCCGGCGCGGTAGGCGTGGCGTATTCGCGCAGCGCGTTGAGCGCCGCGGACACGACGAACGAATCCTTGCTTTCCAGCGTCTCGATCAAAGGATCAATGGCCTCGGAAGGACGGGCGACGGTCAATGTCTGGATGGCGGCGACTTTGGCCGCGCGGCGAGCCATCGCGCCTGTGAAGAGGCGCCATTTGCTCAGCTCCGCGATGCTTTCCTGAATTTTCTTTTCCTTGAGCAGTCCGCCGCCCGGCGCTCCATCCGCCGCATTCGATGACGCGCCCGCCGCGGCTTTCGCGGAGGCGCCTCCCTGGCCCGGCTCGACGGGCCCGGCCTCCCCTGCCCGCTTCACGACATCATAGAGAACCTTGGCCGCGTCGGCGTCGGGGGACGGCGCCAATCCGGCCTGAATCTGGTGATGGTATTCCAGCAGCATCGCATCGGCCAGCGGGCCGCCGATGCGATGAATGCTGTGCGTCAGGGCGGCCAAAATCATCTTTTGAGTGACCGGCTTGCGCTTGCGTTCGGTGGAGTCGTAGTAGGTCTCGCGGGCGTATTTCGACTGCGCGGACTCATCCTGCATCGCCGCGACGCGCAACGCCGTCTCCAACACGGACAACAGCGCCGGACCGCGCGTTTGCATCGCGATTTCCGCCAGAGCCAGGTAGGCGCTGCTATATCGGGCCGCCAAAGGTTCGGCAGCGTCAACCGCCATCTCCAATCCCGTTTCGCCGAACTGGATGACGGCGTCGGCGATTTCCTCGCGCCATCCCAGCATCGTGCGCTGCATGTCGTTGCCGCCGGCGAATTCCGGAGTCTCATCCCCCAGCCACAACGCCCGCATCAGGGTGCCCAGAAACCACCGGCGTTGCTGCGCGCTCAGCGTCTCGGCCGGCTTCGGCGGCAGCAGTCTGAGCGCGAATTCGAGGGCCAGCCGGTCGTCGCGGTCGCGCGCCAGGGCCAGCGCCGCGTCCAGCGTCTGCCGCATCTGATCCAGGTCTTCAGCCCCGGAGCACAAAAGATCGCCGAGCGATCTCAGCGCGGCAATCACGCGCCGCCGCTCCTCGCCCTGTCTTTCCGCCCCGCGGATGTGAGAGCGAATATCATCCACCAGCATCTTGGACGACTCGGCCGTTCCCGACCGTCCCAACGAAGCGGTCAGCGTCATGCGGACGGACTGGAATTGGCGTTCTGACAGGCGCTGTTGGATGAAGGTGTTGAACTCGGGATGAGCCATCAGGCTCATGACCTCGGCGGCGCGCGCCAATTCTTTGGGGTCTTTGATCGCGGCGGCATATTGCAGAAACGCATGGCGGACGGCTTCGATCTCGCCCGACAGCTTGAACACCATGCGCACGGCGGTCATCGCGCCGGGTCCGAGGTGGGCGCACAGGCGTCCTTCAACGCCGCCCATGGCGCCTGCCGCGCTGACTTTCGAGGGGACAAATTCCACGAAAAGGTTGCACAAATCGGTCCAGGAGACGGGATGCTTCGGGAGAAAGGCGGTCCGCATGATGGCGCGCAGATTGCCCGAAACCTCGCGCATCTGCGCCGGCGTAACCTCGGTCAGGATGTTGACCGGCGGCAGAAACGCGCGCATGTCAACAATGGCCTGCGTCAGCGCCGCCCGGAACTCGCGTTCGCGATTGATGGAAGGCTCGGCCCCCAGCCGGCTGAACCGCGCCTCGCACGTGCCTTCGATCTTTGAGACATCCACCGGATTCCACCCGAATCGGGAGGCTTGATGGGCCGCCGCCAACAACAATTTGGCGACTGTGTCCTGATCGTTGGCCAGCGATCCGAGCGAAGCGCCGATGTATTGCAGGCGTTTGTCGTAATTCTCATCCTCCTGATGGCCGCCGAGCAGTCCCTGCATGGCCTCCAGGCCGGAGGTCACGTCGCGCGCGCGAACACATTCGCGCAAATGGCGGATGTGCCGCTCGGCATCGAGCGGCAGGAGCTTTGCATGCCACGCTTTGGTTCGTTCCTTGCAATGGAGGATCTTGCCGTCGAAAACTCTGGCGACGTCCGTGCCAAGGTTTTTGGCGAGATAGCGGATCAGCAGATCCGTGGGCTTGAAGGCGAAGTCGTCATAAGCGTCCTGGGCCACCTCGCCCAGCCGCTCGATGATCCCGCTCCGCTCGGAGGGCGAGGCTTCTTGCAAGCGCTCACCGATCATGGCCGTAGCCTGATCAATTTGCCCCTCGACGATGAGACGGCGGAGTTCCTTGGCGGATAGTTTGGCCATGAATCGCTAGCGTCGGCGATGATCGAATGATTCGTTGCGCTTCAGGAATTCGAGGACCACGCCGGCCACTTTCTCCACGTCCGAACGCTTCATGCCCGGATAGCAGGGCAGCGACAAGACCTTGCGGCTTGCCTCGTCCGTCACCGGCAGCGGTCCGCGCGTCAATCCCAGCTTCTCGAGCGCCGGTTCGCGGTGCAATCCGCGCGGATAATAAATCTCCGAGCCGATTTCGTTTTCCTTCAGGAAATTCTGCAGCCGGTCGCGGTCCCGAACCTTGATGGTATAGCAGCTGTAAGTATGGCTGCCGTCGTCGCAGACTTCGGGAGTGACAATTTCCGATCCCGCAAACAGCTTTTCATA
>JAPLSP010000106.1:0-3154 GCA_026398575.1 Candidatus Sumerlaeota bacterium
GGCAGCAAGCAACCGCACTCCAAATGCTGGCGCCGCTCCTATCCGCATAAATCTTCTCTTCCTTACTTGGATCTTTGCGATGGATTTATTTCATCATACTCAAGTCAAGTGAATGCGCGGGGGCGGGGGTTTGCGGTGAGAAGACACTCTTGCCGCCGATCATCAGGCTTTTGCCGTCCACCATGAAGGCTTGCAGAGGGCGGCGCTGCTCATCGCGCTGCAACAGCAGGGCTGTGCCGCTGAACTGGACGCCGTCGCATGATATATCGGTGGGACCGTCGTAAGAAATCAGGAAGAGATCGTTACCGCACGCGAGCGCGGCGCAGGTCTGCGTTGTTTGAGTATTCGATTGCAGTGGCTCGACGGTTATATGCTGCGTTTTGCCTGCGGGCAGCGGCTGAATCACCGTCTCAAAATGCTGCGGCAGTTTCGCCCTGCGGCGATAGACGATGTCATGCGAAGGTTGGATGCCGTACATCGCATACCAGCCGCGGACGGGATTCTTCTGGCCGACGAGATCGAGCGTCTCGAACTCGGCGCCTTGCGCGGGCAGGATGGCCACGTTCGCCGAGTCGCGTTCCTTTGTGACGACTCTGCCCTTGGCGCCGATTTCCAGCTCGACCGGGCGCACGGTACGCTTGATTCCATCGTCCGTGATGACAGGAGCGGGATGGAACAGAACTTCAATCTGATGCGCGCCTTCGCCGGCGACCCGGTCGCAGATAATCGCATAGCGGCCTTTGACCCAGAAGATGCAACGCTGATGCTGCACGTTGCGGATGGCGCCTGTCTTTGGGTCCGCGCCCGCCACCGGGGTCTTTGCCGGGCTCTTTGTTTCGGCGGCGCCCGGTTTGGCTTCCCATACCTGCGATCCGCGCGGCGAATAGGCGCGGCGATACCAGCCCGATGCGAAATCAAATCCGTCGCCCATGACGAAACGCCGGTCCGGATCGGGCATCTCTTCAGCCGGCCCAAGTCCGCGATGCTGGCTGAGGCCGTCCACCAGGAGGGTGTTGTGGCTCCATGAGCCGCGCCAATATGGCTCGAATTCGTCGCGCTTGTAGGAATAGATACCCGGATCGCCGATCAACTCTCGCCCGCCGGCATAGTAAACGAAGTTGAGTTTGTCTTCGTGCTGATGGCCCGCGCCGAAATAGCCGGCATCGAAAATCAAGACCTGCCCGTCCGTCCCCCATTTGTCGCGCATGACGCAATAGCCGGCGTGCGTGAAGTCGTGCGAAGTCTCGGAGGGCGGTTTGCCTTGCGCGCCGCCGGTGGCGAGCCACTGAAAATCGTTTCGGGCGAAAACTTCCGCTCCTGTCTGCAATATCTCCTTCGCGGAAGCGCGGCCGGGATTGAAGTCGCTCAGCATCGGCAGCGTCCTGTCGGGATATGCGACATATTCAAGCGTGGCCACGCCCGCCTCGTATTGCCGCATGAAGCTGTCAGGGACCGGCTTGCCCAGGAACTTCGCGAGGCGCAGCGACCCGGCGATGCCGATTAGCGGGAAAAGATGATACCCCGGCGAGCACTCCGACTGGAATCCATCCGGCAAGAACGACCGCGCGTTGACCCAGGCCAAGCGGTTCATGGCAACCTCGTAGAACACCGGCGAGAGCTTCAGCTCAGGCAGCAGCAGCGCCACGCATGCAAGTCCCGACGACTCGACTTGCAGCCAATTGCCGCCGGCCGCCGCGTACATGGAGAGATATTTTCCGTGATCGAGCATCGAGCGCGCCATATCCACGAGGCACTCGCGCTTGAAGGTTGGATTTTCGGACAGCGCCAGGAGGATCGAAGTCCATTTCTGCCCCGTGCGGCCGCCTGCTTCCAGCGTTCGCCACTGCGCATCCGTCCGCAAAAAAGTGGGCGGGCTGGACTCATACCACGAGCGGAAGAGGCGGCACAGATTCGCGACGTACTTTTCGTCCCCCGTTTTGTGATACGCGTTGAGCAGCGTCCACATCCACGGATGCGCGTTCATCCAGACGCGGCTTTCGATGTCCTTGTCAATCACGAGCGACCAATCCACCTGCGCTCCAAAATCCATGCGGCGGAACATGTGCGCCTGAAGGATGAACACGTTGGTGCAGATATCGTCGGCTTCGGCCACGTCAACAGTCTTATGGAAATGCACATCCGGCCAATTGCGCCGGCGCGAAAACCGCTCCGACAGCGCGTCGGTGTATGCGAGTTTGGCGCCCGCATAGTCCTGCGCGGCCACGCATCGGGCCACCGCGCGCATATCCGGCCGTGTCAGATCGAGCTCGCCGAAGAACTCGGCGTCAGAGGCATGGATAGGCAGCGATTGGATCGTCGCGCCTTTTGCCGTGGCCGGCGCCTGAGCGGTATCGCTCGGCGCCGCGATCAAGGCCTGCGCGGCGGCGCGATCTTTCGCATCGCCCTTGGCGCCATACGTATTGAATTGGCCCATCCCCGTGCGCAGCCATTGCTCGGCAGCGGGATGCTCGGGAGAATCCGACTTGGCCTCAGCCTGCGCCAGCGCTCCGGTCAGCGCCAGCGACGCGGCGGCGGCATAAAAGTCGCGGTCAATGCGCGAGCCATGCCCCGTGCGGATGGGCAGCGTCCATAGCAAAGTCCTGGCTTGAGCCACGCACAATCCCGCCACCTCCATCCGGGCCTTCACTCCACCGCGCGCCAGATAAGCCAGGCACTTGCACTGGCGCGACGCGATGTCTGTCACATCCCATAGGCTTGGCCCTCTATGATCGGGTGGATTATTCGGATGCTCGCCGAGGAAGCGGGCAGCCTTCACGGCAAATTCCGCATCATCAGGCGCAGGCAACCCGTCATCGCGATGCCACAACGCGGCGCCTGCCTCCGGGAATTTGAATTGCGCTTTTTCCAAAAGCGCCGCCATCCGGGCGTCAGGCTGCCCAACGTCTTGCGCGAAGCTCATGTTGCAGACTCCCAAAAAGATAAGCCCAGCGAGCCATGAAAAGAAAGCGCCTGATTTAGATTTGGAAACAGCCATTTCATTATCTCCATAACTGATATCCTCTTGCTCAAATGAAGTGGTGAATGTCATCACAATTATTCATGTAAGGAAGAGAAGATTAATGCCGATAGGAGCGGCGCCAGCTTTTGGAGTGCGGTTGCTTGCTGCCGCTTTTTGCTTCGATATTCTATCAGA
>JAPLSP010000106.1:3169-15304 GCA_026398575.1 Candidatus Sumerlaeota bacterium
AGATAAGCGATGCAAAAGCGGCAGCAAGCAACCGCACTCCAAAAGCTGGCGCTGCTCCTGATCGCATTGCTTTCCTTCCATGCCCGAAAATCTATGAATAGCCGGAGCCTCTATTTCCCCGACGTCCGAACGTATAACCTCTCGCCGTCGGTTTTGAATTCGATCGCGCCGTCGCGGTCGGTGCGGTAGATCAGCGTTCCGGCCTGGCGCAGGCGGTCCATGACCTCGGGCGCGGGATGGCCGTAGCGGTTGTTTTCGCCGCAGGAGATCACGGCGGCCAGCGGCGCGGCGGCTTGCAAGAAAGGCGGCGACGTTCCGTTTGCGCTGCCGTGATGCGAAACCTTGAGAACCGCGCATTCAAGCGGGGCGTTTTTTGAAACGAGTCGCGCCTCGGACGCCGCGTCCACGTCGCCGGTCAGGAGCAGCGCAAACCGGCGATAAACGACGCGAAGCACGAGCGACATCGGATTTACTTCCGTTCCCGCCAGCGCCAGTGAATCCGGCCAGAGCGTTTCGATCCTGTATTTGGGCCTTCGCAGAAGCGCGCCCTCCCGCAAAGTTTCGGTCCGCAGGGAATAAAGGCGCGCCGCTTCATAAAAATCGGGCGCCTGCGCGGCGGTTTGGGTCGAGCAGGATAAGAACGTCTGGCGCGGCAGGAACTCGGCCTCGACCGCGGTCAGCCCGCCGATGTGATCGGCGTCAGGATGCGAGACGGCCACCCAATCCAACCGCTCGACGCCTCGCGTATCCAGCGCGGGAATGAGCGTACGGCGCCCCTGATCCGCAGTTCCCGCCGCCGGAGCAGCGATGGCAGCATGAGGATTCCACACCCGTCCCTGCCCTGTTCCCGAGGGTCCGCCGTCCACCAGCATGGTCGCCTTGTCGGGAAATTCGATCAGGCACGAATCGCCCTGGCCGACGTCCAGAAAGACAACGTGAAGATCGCTCTGCGACATGCGCGCCAGCGGCAGCAGCGCCAGAAAGGCCACGACGCCCGCCAGGCGGATCAACAGCGCCGAGCAAGCGCGCGCGGTTTCGACCGGCGTCCGGCGCGTCATAAGATACGGCGCCGAAAAGAGCCAAAGATAATAGGCGGCGACGAAGTAGTAAGGCATGGGAGTCAGCTTAAACCATGCGCCGGGGAGGGAAGCGGTATTTTGCGCGATGCTTTCGAGGGCTGTAACGGACGCCTGCGTTGCGAATGCGCACAACGCCGCCGCCGGCTCGCCTAAGAAACCCACGGTCGCGAGCAACGTCGAAAAACTCATTGCGCCGAAGATTGGCACGGCAGACAGGATGCTGGATAGAGGCCCGACGAGGGATACGGTATGATAGTACTCCGCGATCAGCGGCAGAACAGACAACTGCGCGGCGATGCACGTCAGGAGCGGGAGTAGAACATAGCGGCGTGCGACGCTCTTGGCGGATTGCAGCCAGAGTTCGCGGCGCGAAGGCCGCTTCTCTTTTTCTCGCGCGGAAGGAGGCGCGTCATCATCCTGCGCCGGCATGAATGTTTCCCATAGGGTGGGCAGGAGGATTGTGATGCCGGCGAGGCACAAGAACGACAGCTGAAATCCCGGCTGCCACAGCGCGCGCGGCGAGGTGAGAAGAATGAAAACAGCGGCCGTGGCCAGCGACGACAGAACCTGCACCTTGTAGCGCAGGAAGAACGGCGCGAAGAGGCAGACGTACATGATCGTCGCGCGCATGATGGAGGCGGGGAAGCCGGTGAGCCCGTCATAGATGAGGATCATCACGCACGAGACGATGAAGGCGCCACGCGGCGGCAGGCGCATCAGGCGCAGCATGAGATAAATAAAAAGACCGATGATCCCGATGTTGAGACCGCTGACCGAAAACAAGTCCATCATCCCCGCGCGCAAAAAAGCCGTGCGCTGATCGTCGGTGAGCAACGCCGTCCCGCCGAGGAACGTCGCCGCCGCCAGATTGGCGCTGCGCTCCGGCATCTCGCGGCGCATCAATGCGAGAATGGCTTGGCGATAGTCGCGAATGGCGCTCAAGAGGCGATGGTCAAGCCGCTGCGAGCGCTCGCTTTCGGGGAAGGAAATAAGGTCCGGCTCGCGGCAGATCACCGAAGCGATTACGCCGTTTTGTTTCAGGAAGGCGTTGTAGTCGAAAACGCCGGGGTTGGATTTACCCTTGGCGCCGCGTACCGCATAGAGCGCAACGACGCCGTCGCCGCGTCCAAGGCGCGCCGAGATAGCCTTTTGCGCCGCAGGGCCACGGCAGACGACGCGAATGCCCATTGGGATTGGGACGACGTTATCGCTCGCAGTTTTTTTGAAATCGGTTTGCTGAGAGTCAGTCTTTTTGGAATCGGATTTTTCACCGATGGGCTTCTCGGCGGCAGGCGATTGAATTTCGCAATTATCAAGATCGAAGATCAGACTCGCTTCGCGGGAGTTGGCGCCTGATTCGCGCAAGCCTGCGCCCGGTTCACGCAACTCCGGGTCCGAGGCAATCCGCCCATGCACGATCACGCGCGTATTCAGCGTCTGCGCATCGAGCATGCGCGCGGAGTAATCGTCTTCAAAAAAAATCACGCGCTGCTGCGCCACGCCCACCAAGACAACCGCCACCCACAACAGCTGCCCGCCGCCAAAGCGCCCCGGCCATCGCGCGCGCGCAATGAAATGCGAAACAATCGCCAGCATCGCCAACGCCAGCGCGCCAAACGCCGTCAGCGGCAGCGCCAACCCCAGAAACATCCCGCCAATCAAACACAACGCCAATATCGCCGCCGGGCGAGGCATTTGTGGTCTTCGTTGGGTAAAGGCCTCATCGCCCATCGTGCTGTATGAGGATGTTTGGCCTTGATCCATGTGAATCCTTTATCCGCATTGCATGTAAGTCCAGAGCGCTGGTTCACTATGCAACGCCTTGTTCTGGGGCCAGGCTTGCCGCTGCTGCTGGCAAAGATTGCATCAGCGCGTCTCTTACCTTCAGGGCGGCGCCATCGGCCTGCAAACCTGTGATGTTCACGGTCATGTTCGCGCGCTTAAAGTAATGGCGATAAAAGCTGATGTCGAGTTTGATCTCTCTCAGCTGCAATTTCTTTTCCCTTTCCGATAGCTTCCTGTTTATGAGTTTGGAATCAATGTCGTAGAAAGTGATCCGCTTCAGGATATTTTCCGGGGAATCATGGAGGACGATGACAATGGCGTTTGCCTTTTTCACAACACGCCAATAGGCGTCGCGCAATCCGCTCGGCGGCAATGCGATGACGCAATGGCGGCTGTCTTCCCGGGCTAGAATGTGCGTCAAAGCTTCTGAAGCCTCTTTTCGATAGGAGTACCCGGTAAGGAAGCGATTCAGGTGCCGCTCGAGCGAGACGCCAAAATATTTCTCTGTTTCCTTGTCCAAGTCGAAAAACGGATAGCCAAGCAGAGCGGCCAGCTTGGCTCCGACGGTCGTTTTGCCGACGCATGCGATCCCAGCTATGAAAATCCGCATTTTTATGAACTCCTATTTTGTCATTATTCCTTCTTGGCCGTTACGTCGCTGAGGGTTGCCCCTTTGCGATTCCATTCGCCATGTTCCGCCATAGGTTATTCCTCCAACCGAACGTCTGGGCTGAGCTACCACGCCCCGCGCGCCAGCGCGGAGCGCGGTCAGCTCCAGCGTATTGTTGGGTGCTAGACGCTGCCGCATAGCTCCCAAACCTGCCAATCCTGAATGCGCGCTCCCACGGTGTGCTCCTCATCCCAATCTACACGATACGCAATCTCGATGGTAGGTCCGTCTTTCAGCGAGCCGCGGAGCGGCTCAATGAGAATATACTCCGGGGAAACATGAGGCCAGACATCCTCGGCGCGCTCAATCTTCGGGAACGGCTCAGACCGCTCAGGAAGCTCGCCAGCGGAATCGGCGTCCCGGTATGGCTCGTAGTGCTCAAACAGACTCGCCTGAATCTGTAAAAGCAAAGAATCGTATCGAGCCGGCAACTCTCGGGCCAATGCTACGCTGGCCGAATCCGGTGACTCGCGCCCACCAGAAAGACTCAACTCGACCTTTCCGTGCCGGCCAAGCGCGACGCTGCCTTTCCAATGGCCTCCCGATCTAGTCAGCGAGCCAAGTCGGTCGTCCTGAAAAGTTGCTGCCTTGAATAGACCAAACATATTTCGACTCCTTCACGCCCAACTATGGTTATATAGATTGCATAAATCGGGAATGGCAGATTGTTCTATTATGAAGGCCGTACCTGCGGTTTGGCGCCTTTAGTTTTAGCCGTTCTCAAGCTGTCTGGAGTTCAATGTGCTTCAGGTCCAATTCGTGGATGCGTTTCGAGAGATTCAGCATTTCAACTCCGACTACTTCCCCATTCTCGTTAAAATCCAATACTACGCCCGGAGAAACGCTCTCGGACTCGATGATGCGCGAATTGTCCAGACGCAAATAGAGCGCGTCCGCTTCTTTGTCAATATGTAGTCTCATGGTTTCCCTCTGCGCTTTTCTTTATTGGGCGTTTGATCTTAATTCCGCAAGGAAATCTTTTGTAGCCTCGCCAATTTCACTAGCAGCGACAATTCGCAGGCTATGAAGACATGGAACTTTGCTCCTCTATTTCAGCCAATCTTTGGGCTCTTCTCATGGATCGGAATTGCAGCTCCTCCGCAAGGTCTTGAAGCTTGTTCCGCATCTTGTAAGAGAAATGCGTGTCCAGCGACAAACGTTCCAGCGACTCGCCGACTATCTCATAAGAAAAGCGCGACAGCGCCTTCAAAACCTCGCCCAAATAGACACGCGTGGTGTTCGTACTCTTGACGCGCCGCAACTCGTCCAGCAAAAAAGCTGCGGATACGGCGCATCGGCATTGTCCCAGGCGCGTGACAACAACGGCGAGTTTCCGCAGGTCCTCGGCATACCAGCGGCCAAGGCCGAGAAGATAGATCATCGCCTCCGTTCTGCCGCCCAGGGCCATGGATTGCAGTATGTTGCATCCCGAATTAAGCATCTGATCATTATCGGATAGAGTTTGCGTCAGAACATCATCTATCGGATATTTAGTAAAGTCAATGTTGCCCTTCGCTGTAATCCACGGCACGTCTATTGACAATCCTTTTCCATAATTCAATCTGCCCATAAGGCCTCCAACGCTTTCAATTATTTCTTCATCGCATGCTCAATTTCCGCTTTTCGCGCCTGAAGCGCATCCAGTTTCTTCTTCAGCTGGGTCATTTCCTTTTTGATCTTGCGGAGTTCGGTTTGCTTCTTGCCGCTCGACAGATGGTCTCGGCCCAGTTCCTCGGCGATGTATCGTTCGAGCTGACTCCTCAAGACCTTCAGATATGGATTGCCCCATACTGATCCCTCCCGATATTCGAGCTTGCCGGCGCGGATGCCTTTGATGATAAAGGCCTGATCCACACCGTATTCCTTTTTGGCCGTCACGTCGCTCAGGGTTGCCCCTTTGCGGTTCCATTCGCCATATTCCGCCATAGGTCATTCCTCCAACTGAACCATGATTTCACAGACTGCATAAATCGGCAAAGGCAGGCTGTTTGTTTCCGCATCAGAAGCTTCGATTGTTTCATTTCAGGGGCCATCCCTGCGGCTTGGCGCCCTCCGTCACAACCTTGTGCGCGATGTCTCGCAGGAATACAGCGTCTTTCTCGGTGACAGCGTCGGGACGGTACGTGAGTTTTCGCGCGTCTTCTTTGAAGAAGAATTCATACCAGACGCAGCCGCCAAGATATTCGCCGGCGGGGCTCGCGTGTTTCATATCCAGCGAGAGTTTGTGTGTGCCGCTGGTGGTTTGATATTTGTATCCGATGTAGAGCGACTTGGGTTCTTTCGGCAGAGCGGGATAGGGAGGTTTTTTGTAGTCAAAATTTGGATCGGGCTTGTATTTCCAATCGTCGTTTTCCTGCGCGAGTTGGAAGGCGTCGCCGCAGGGGATGACCTTCAGTCCTCCCAGCTCCCTGGCGATGGTGTGATAGGCCTTGGTCAGGTCCTGATACATCTTCTCCTGGGTGTAACCCTTCACATATATTAAGGTGTCGTCGGGGCGGTATGCCCACGTTTGATGGATCACGATCTCGGCCTGCGGAGCGTATTTTTTTATGTAGTCGGAAAGATTCTTCGCGCTCGGGCGGTAGCTCTCGATCTTGTGGCTCACAGTGCTCAACTGTTGAATCGTCACGAAATCCCATTTCTCGGCGGTGAGCATTTCTTTCAGTCCCGATTTCTTCCCATTGAATGTGTAGGGCTTTCCCTGGGGATCGTCCGGAGACTCCTCGTGCTTGATCGCGAGGTTGTAATGTTTCTCCATCGAGCATCCCCCGATCATCGCATGGCCGAAGACGAGCTCGCAGCCGCCGGACGACGCCACAATTTGCTTCAAGTATTTCGTGGCGTTCACCGAAAGGCTGTTGCCGATGGCAAGCAGTTTTACCTTTTTCGAGGACGACGCGGGATTGCCGGCTTCGGCTGCGATATTCGCGTCCTTGGCGCCCTTGGCGTCCTTGAGGTCCTTGCCGTCCTTGGCCTGTGCGATTCGTTTGCTCATAGCGGGTTCACCGGATTGGATATCGTTGATGGCGCCATTCTGTGCGACGGCGCAAGCGGCGAATAAGAGAATAATTGAAACATACCACCCCAAAAATCTGGTCATGATCTTGTTTCCTCGTTTCAGTATGATTCTGTTTTTCATCATTCTGTCAAAACACGCGCAGTTATTCTCTTCCACTGGAGCTATAGCACAATCCCTCCTTCTGCGATTTTGCGTAGCACGCGCGGGTAGATTTTATGTTCTTCCTTCAGGACGCGCTGCTGAAGAATTTCGGGGGTGTCGCCCGGAATAACAGGGACTTCGGCTTGTTCGAGAATGCGGCCATGGTCGTAAACCGCGTCCACGACGTGGATCGTCACGCCGGTGACCGCGTCGCCCGAGGCCAGGACTTTTTCGTGGACGTGAATGCCGTAGCAGCCGGGACCGCCATGTTTGGGCAGGAGCGCGGGATGGATGTTGAGGATGCGCCCGCGGAAAGCGGCCAGCGTCTTGGGACCGATTTTTTTCATGTATCCGGCCAGGCAGAGGATTTGCGCGCCGGCTTCGAGCATCGCGTCGCGGACCGCTGCATCGAGCGCGTCCGGGTCCGGATGCGTTACAGTGGAGATATGCCGTATAGCCACTCCGTCGCGATGCGCTCGCGTGATGGCGCCGGCCGCGCTATTGTTGGTGATAAGCAGGACGACGCGCGCGTCGAGTTCGCCCGCGGCGATCGCGTCCAAGATTGCCTGAAAATTCGAGCCTCCGCCCGAGGCCAGTACGCCCAGATTCAGTTTCGCCATAATAGCGCCTCGTAATGGCTAAAGCCTTGTCGAGAAGCCGCGCTAAAGCGCGCTTGAAAGCATTGACCCTGCCTTTATCCCACCGGCTGAAGCCGGGGGCAAGGAGGAACCTGCTGAAGCAGGTTGGCCTCGATTGCCCAAGCTCCAGGAGGCGATTGAAAAACCGGCTGAAGCCGGGGGCAAGGAGGAACCTGCTGAAGCAGGTTGGCCGCGATTGCCCTCGCTCCAGGATGCGGTTGAGGAGCCTGCTGAAGCAGGTTGGCATATAAAGCGGCCATAAAATAGGATTTCGAATTGCGGGCGTTCAACCGAAATCGTCTTTATGGCCTTGATGCGCGGCGGATTATCGGGAGAATCTTTTCCAGCCATGAGCCATCATATTGTCGAAGTTCATGATCTTCAGTACGCCTATGCAGACGGTGTGCAGGCGCTGCGAGGCGTTTCGTTTCGCATCACGCACGGCGAATCGGTGGGGATCGTCGGGGCAAACGGCGCGGGCAAATCCACACTGCTGCTGCACTTGAACGGCTGCCTGCGGGCGCAGTCGGGCGCCGTGCGGATCGGCGATTATCCCCTGAACCCCGAAACGCTGCTCTACGCGCGGCGCAGCGTCGGCCTGCTGTTTCAGAACCCGGACGATCAGCTCATCATGCCGACGGTCTATGACGACGTGGCCTTCGGGCCGCTGAATCTGGGATTGCCGCCCGCCGAGGTCGAGGCGCGCGTGCGTGAGGCGCTTGAAAAAGTAGAGGCGTCGGATTTGCGCGACCGCGCGCCGTATCACTTGTCGGGCGGCGAAAAGCGCTCGGTCTCCATTGCCGCCGTGCTTTCGATGTCGCCCGATATTCTGGCGATGGACGAGCCGTCTTCGGGCTTGGACCCGCGCGCGCGCCGGCGGCTGATCGAACTGCTGCGGACCTTCACGCACACAAAGATCATCGCCTCGCACGACCTGGACATGATCCTGGATTTATGCGAACGGACGATTGTCATGCATGAAGGCCGCGTACGCGCCGACGGTCCGACCATGGAAATCTTTCGCGACGTGGAGCTGCTGGCGACATGCCACCTCGAACCGCCGCTGCGGATGCAGGGATGCCCGGTATGCAGCGCGAAGAAATAAAGAGCGAATTAAATCTGGACTTCCCATCAGTGCGGGCTAAACTCCATGGCAGCTGGAATATGAGCGTTTTTCCGAGATGCCCTGAAAGGGCGAAAGAATCCAGCCCAGGGCAACGCCCTGGGATAAGAACGCGCAAAATGAGAAGAGCCCTGAAAGGGCGAAAGATGCGATCTGCGGCCTTTCCTCGATATCTCTTTCGCCCCTACAGGGCTAAAATGAAATGAGGATCGTCTGTTCCCAGGGCGTTGCCCTGGGCTGATCTCTTTTGGCCCTTACAGGGCAGGGCTCTTGCTGTGGGAAATGCAGGCGCTTCATCCTGCCCCTGATTCTGTCCCTGATTCTGTCCCTGATTCCGTCCCTGATTCTGATTCGTTGCGATCCTGATTATCCGGCTCGAACAGGTATATCCTCACCTGCGTGTCGCCGTAGAGTTTGTCTTTGATGAGCGCCAGCGGCGCAGGCGCGACGATGATTTCGCCGCGGCGGGTTTCGGCCATCACGACCGCTTCCGGCGCCAGCCAGCCGTATTGGACCAGCGCCTGGAGCGTTGGCGTGATCAAACCTTTCTCATAAGGCGGATCTAAAAAAACAATATTGAAAGGAGCGCGGGCCGCGGCGTCTTTGGCCAGCGCTTCGGGCAACTGCGCTCTGACGATCGCGATCCGGTCTTCACAGCCCAATGTGTGGGCGCTCCCGGCAATCAGCCCCAGGCGCTCGCGATGATTGTCCATGAACTGGCAGAACGCGGCGCCGCGGCTGAGCGCCTCGAACCCAAGGGCGCCGGCGCCGGCGAATAAATCCAGCGCGCGGGCGTTCTCGGTCCATTCCATCAACATGGAAAAAATCGCTTCCCGCGTCCGGCCCAACGTCGGGCGGGCGTCCAATCCTTTGGGCGACTCCAGCTTCCGCCCACGCCATTGGCCTCCCAAAATGCGAAGCATCGAAATTGTCCTGGTAATTTGTAAGCTGCAGCGATGTTAGCCGCAGCGAATCTTATGAATCTTGAGCAGCCGGATGCAAGAGACGTTTCGTGTTTCGTGTTTCGTGTTCCCCTCTCCGCGTCTCCCAAGGACCAACACAGACCAACACGGACCGGCACGGACTGACACGGACTGGCGCTGGCTTTCTCCGCGTCTCCCCTCTCCCCTCTCCCTGACCCCCTTGAAAATCCCGTTGCAAGCTCCTGGGTCTTTGAGCTCAGAATCGAAGTCATGAAAGCGTTGCGCTTCCGCCGCCGTCAGCCGTTGCTGATTCTTTGCGCCTTCGGGGCCGCAGGAGGGTTGTATCTCCTGCTGTCCGGCGGGGGCGCCTCCGGGCTATTCGGAAACTCCGGCGCCGCGGGCCATGGCGATCCTGCGTCTGAAATCAAGGAGCTGGAAAAAACAATCGCGCTAGGCGCCGCGCCGGTCGAGGTATGGACTCGCTACGGTGAATGCCTGGCGACGCTCAAGCGCTATGATCAGGCCGCGCGGGCTTATGAAATGGCGCTCAAACTCGAGCCGATCAATCGCAGGCTTCAGCTGCAGCGCGGCGTGGCGCTGGCGCTCAATTCGGACGTCGAAGGCTTTTATCAGTTCGTTGCGGAAGTGGCCATCAACGATCCCCGTCTGACGGTGGATATGATCCGGCGCGAAGAATGCAAACCTCTCCTCAAAGACCCGCGCATAGACAAAGTTTACCGAGAAGCCCTGGCGCAATATGTGGATTAATGGAAGAATGAAGGCTGCGGAGAGATATCATCAAGGCGCAAGCAAAGGCTAGCTTAATGCATAAAATTCTAACGGATATAGCACAGGGTGAAGACCAGCGGCGCGAATTCAAGCGCGAGGTGGATAATCCCGAGAGCATGGCGGGCGAAATTGTGGCGTTCGCGAACAGCGAGGGCGGAACGCTTTATTTGGGCGTAAATGATGATGGAAGCATATTTGGGGTGGGCAACGTTGAAACGGCGTTTCAAACGCTTACTAATATTTGCCAGGACCGTTGTATTCCTCCGGTTAGCCCTATCATCGAGCAGATCGCGCTCGATAGAGGCTATATCCTATCGCTGAAAGTCGCCTCCGAACTCAATCGTCTCAAGCCTTATCGCACGGCAGGTGGCCGGTTTTATATCCGAGTAGGCAAAGACAAAAAAGACGCTACCGGCCGCGAACTGATGCGCATCGCGCAAGCGGCGGGAGAGATGCATTACGATGAGAGTCCAGTGGTAGGCGCCGGTTTGTCGGAGCTTTCTTTGCCGGTATTCTCCGCTTATCATGAGAAACAATTCGGCGTTTCGCTGGACGAACAGCTGGCCGAAAGCGGTTTGGACCTTGTGGCATTGTTGAGAAATATGCGTCTGTCGCAGAATATAGATGGGGAAGAGATGCTGACGGTCGCCGCTGTCTTGATTTTTGGCGCCGCGCCGCAGCGCTTCCTGCCTCAGAGCCGTCTGTCGGCAGTTGCCTTTTCGGGCGCCAATGAGGATTCGGATATCCTCGACCGCCGTGAGATCACAGGGCGATTGCCGGATATTTTGTCCGACGCCAAGTTATTCCTTGAGCGTAATATCCGAATGCCCGCGCGCGAACAAGGGTTCCATCGCGAAGATATCGAGCTTTATGATCGCAAAGCGCTGGGTGAGGCGCTCGTCAATGCGATTGCCCATCGTGACTACAGCCTGAGCGGATCGCAAATCCGGCTTTTCATCTTTAGCGATCGGATTGAAGTGCGCAGTCCAGGCCGCCTTCCCAATTCCATCACACTTGAAAATATCCGTCTTGGGGTCCATGCCGAACGCAATCGGGCTATTGCGACGCTGCTAACCCAATTAGGTCTGATGAGCGCCATCGGGACCGGCATTCCACGCTTGATCATCCGGTTATCCCGTCTTTGTTCGGGCCGCGAACCCAGCTTTGAGTATGTTGGTGAGGAGCTACGGGTTCGCATCATGGCAAAATGCATTGTGTAATATGGCAACTCCATAAAATCCGCGAATTGGCAGTATGTTGCAAATTGCACGATTGGTGTTGCAATTGCGTTGCATTATGTTTCAGTCAATTTTATTAATGCAATGCGTAATTAAAAGTTCATATATATAAAAGCATTTTAAATTTGCTTCCTAGCTAGAAATTGGCCCGAAACTGGTTATAAGTCTATCGGAGATATTTTCATTCCTGTTGCGTCCCAATTCAAGTAACAAGCGCCTTTGTATTTCGTAAGAGGGGAGGGGCTTATGATCCTTCATAAAAAGGATGGCACGACTCGGTTTGTTTTTGAAAACAACAAAGCCAGCTCAGTCTATCTGGTCGGAGATTTTAATGGATGGGATGAGCGCGCCACGCCCATGCAGCGCCACGGAGGCGAACAGTGGGCGGTGGATTTGAAGCTCAGGGAAGGCGATTACCGCTTTCTGTACCGGGTAGGCGCACAGTGGTTCCTGGACTGGGAAATGCCCAATGTTCCCAATCCGTGGGGATCGGATTTCTCATTGCTCCGGATTCCGGCAGCGCACGCATAAAGCGCGCTGCTCCCCCGGAGTTTTCAAAGCGGCGGCGCACGTCTCTCCGGCAAACTATCCCAACTTTGACATATCGTGGTTGTAAGTCTAGTGATTTCAATGCCACTATACTCCGATTCGTCACTATTCGTCACTACCGGGCATGATCCAAATTCGTTTGGGCGCGATCATTGCTCCGGAGATTGCCAGTTGTTTGTAC
>JAPLSP010000117.1 GCA_026398575.1 Candidatus Sumerlaeota bacterium
TCAGGGCTGCCGCGTCCGGACAAGACCTGGCATTTCGGGCAAGCCTTCACCTTCACCGGACCGGGAACGCTCTGGATGGACAACTGCCGGATTTTCCGCTATGACCGCCCGGAGGACGCGGCAAAACTCTATACGCCCAACGCCACCGTGTTGGATGAATTGCTGAAGACCCAGCCTGCGACCGGACCCAAAGCCGCGCACCGCATCTGGTTCCTCAAGCGCGACGCCACCATGTCTTCCATCCTAAGCTGGCACGCCAATTCCTGCGTAAGCCCCGACTGGAACACAAGCGTGCGCGGCGCAATGGACATGACGCTGCCGATGGGATTGATGTTTGATCTTTCCACGGGCGCCGACGCGCAATCGCGCATGACGCCATGGCTCGTGATGCAGCATATTCTGCACAGCGAAGAGGACTGGCTGAATTTTATCGAGTACCTTGCCGCGCCCTACGATCCAAAGACGGATACGCCACAATCCAAGCCGTGGGCTTATCGGCGCTATCAACAGCGAGGCGTGGGGACCCCTTGGACGGATGAGTTCGCCAGCATCATCCTCGAGTTCGGCAACGAGACCTGGCACAATGGCGTCTTCGACGACTGGCTGGGATTTCGCACCCGCAACGCCGTTCATCAAGGAGGCCGGGAATACGGCCTTTTCATGCGCTATCTGTGCGAGACGATGATGAAAAGCCCGTACTGGAAGCCTCAGAACCTCGACAAGAAAATCCGCTTTGAGATGGGCGGCAACTACGATTGCCGGACGGACAAGGACGGTTCCATCCGGGGTTACGGCGAAGAAGCGATGCAAGCAAATCCGTATGCCGCGATGGTGGGCCATGCCAACTACGTCGGCCCGAAGTGGGAAACCGGCGAGTATTCGGCGCGCAATTATGACGATCACGGCGTCCAGGAATGCCTGCTGAGCTGGCTGACCGGACCGCAAGCCAGTCAGATGAAAATGGGGCAGGCGCGCGATACGATCTCGAAATCGAATCATGACTATGATATCGCAGCTTATGAAGGCGGCCCCGGCGGCTATGCCCTGCCGGGAAGGGCCGAGAAGGACCAGGTGGAGACCAACGAGAAATATGGCAAATCGCTGGCGCAGGCAGTCGGCGCCCTCGACGCATGGCTGTGCAGTTATCTCTATGGATGGACCTATCAATGCTTCCTGGGATACGGGCAGGGCAATCACTGGAACAGCCACACGCCTATCGCCGAAGGCTTCCGCCCTTGTCCGGCATGGCTGGCGCTCACGATGCGCAATCGCTTTGCCGGAGGCGATATGATCACGGTAACGGAAAAGAGCGTCCCGTCGCTCGTGCGCAAAAGCAAAAAACAGGGAAAAGAAACCGCCGAGGATTATCCACTGATCGGATGCTATGCCTTCCGCGACGGCGCGAAATATTCCATCTTCGTCCTTTCGCGAAAGCTGGACGGCAAACACGATAACGCTGATTTCGGCGATGGCTACACGCCCGTCACGCTGCGCATGCCGTTTGCGAAGGCGGCAAAAATCACTCTTCATACGCTAGCCGGCGATCCGCGCAAGACCAACCGCGACGCGATGAATATCAATATCCAATCCAAGGACATTCCCGCCAGCGCGGTGAATGGCGGCATACTGGCGATCAACGAGCAGAGCGGCGGCGGCAAAGGCGGCATTCCGCCAGGGTCCATATTTTTGTATGTGATTGATGCGGCGATATAGCGAGAGATTTATTTTGTTTTGGAGGATAGCGCCATGAAATATCACATTGACCCGACAATCCGGCGGGCATTCTGCCTCATTCTTCAGCCGCTTGCTATCTATGCCTTGATGTCTGCCCTCGCCGCCCCGGCTGCCGAGCAATGGAGCGCGATTGTTTCGCCGCAGAACTCGCTGGACATCGGATTCATCAAGGACCAAACGCCCGTCTTCAAAATCGGGCTTGGCGGCTGGGGGCCCAAGTGGGCGTGGGTCGGCATCAGCGCGAAGGACAAGGCTACGGGAGACAAACTCGTGACAGGCGCGCCCTTCGTGGTCAACAAGGCCAACGGCGAGGTCATTGACATCAAACTCCAGGCATGGAAGAGCGGTCCGAAGCAAATGACCCTTCGTTACGACCTCAGCGCAGCCAAAGACGTGCCCATCACCATGCTCATCGCCGGTCTCAGCCTGTCGAAGGAATTCGGCAAAGGCAAACTCACTCTGTTTCATGCCGACGGACAGGAAAGCATAATGGACCTGTCCTTCAAGCGCGCGTCAAAACCCGCGATCACCAAAGCCACGCTCAACATTGAAAATGCCGGCGACGTGGCAATCGTGTTTGACCCGCCGTGCCCGATCTCATTCGACGGCGACATGCGCATCATGCTGGCTTCGGATGTCTTCAAGCAAAGCGCGCAGAGCATCGCGCTCACGCTGAATTTTCCGTCGGAGGTTGCCTTCCTGGCCAAGCAGGAGGATATGAACCGGCTCACCAAGACGCTCGCTGGTCCGAAATGGTTCGCGTTCACGCCGTCGGATGATCTCAGCTCCAGCGTTATCGGCATGGAAGACTGGCTCGATAAGCCCGCCGGAAAGCGCGGCGGCGTGCGCATGACGGGCGACCACTTCCAGTTCGAGGATGGAACGCCCGTGAAATTCTGGGGCGTGAATCTTTCGTATGGAGGCGGTTGCGCTCCGGACAACAAAAGCGCCGAATTCACCGCCGCCCGCTATGCCAAGTACGGCGTCAACGCCGTGCGCCTGCACAAGTTCTCCTATCCCAAAAACCACATGGGCATCGGCGAAATCAACGACGCCACCCAGATGACGCCGGATGGACTGGACCGGCTGGATTACTTCGCTTCGCAGATGAAGCAGCGCGGAGTCTATTTCGGTTGGTCGCACACGTTCGGCTTCTACGTCTGCCCGGGAAACCGCGCGCGCCTCGTCGCTTATGACGAAATCGAAAAGAACCTCAAGGGAAACACTTACGCTTTCATCCACTTCGCCGAAGACGTGCAGGACCTGATGATCGAGATGGTCGTCAATCTGTTGAAGCATAAAAATCCCCACACCGGTTTGGCCTACGCCGAAGAGCCTGCGCTCTCGTTCATCGAACTGCAAAATGAAGACGACATCTTTTTCTACACCTCCGAGAAGGCGTTCAACTCCTGCCCGACTTATCGAAAGCTGTTTATCGAACGCTTCTGCGACTGGCTCAAATCAAAATACAGTTCCGATGAAAAACTGAACAGAGCCTGGTCCGGCGCGTTGAAATCCGATGAGAACCTGACTGCGAAAAACATCGTCCCGCAGACGAATCCCTGGTTCTTCGGCGATGACAACTTGCCCCAACAAAAAGGCGGCTCGCGCCAGCGCCTGCTCGATACGGCGCAATTTCTTCACGAAGCACAAAACAAGTTTTACACCAAGTTCGTGAAAGCCATCCGCGACGCGGGCTACAAAGGGCCGATCTGCGGTTCACCCTGGCAGGCGCCGTCCATGCTCCCCCACTACTATAATCTGCGGTCCGACTACCTGGCCGGCTATATTGACCGCCATAACTACTTCGGCGGCGGCCTCTTTGACTCCATGCTCGCCAAGCCGGGCAGCGGGTATTTCTCCAGCGGCATGCAGCAGGTCGCCGACCGACCGTTCGGGCTCAGCGAATGGATACACGTTTATCCGTCTCTCTACAGCGCCGAAGGGCTGGCGATCATCGCGGCCTACGGCATGGGTTTGCAGGGTTGGGACGCCTCGTATGAATTCCAATCGCAATCGGCCAAGCGCATGTTCAGCGACCGCGCCGGCTGGCCGCCGTGGGGCGTATGGGAGGCCGACGTCCCAACGCAATTGGGCCAGTACCCCGCGCTGGCGCGCATGATCTATCGCGGCGACGTGAAAGAATCCGAAGTGATCTCCACGCGGCGCGTGAGCATGGAAGAGATGATCGCCGGCAATTTTTCTTTTTCCGATAAAGTCACCCAACAGGGCGACATCAAATCTTTCGGCGGAAGCGTGCCGCCCGAAGCGCTTGCCGCCGGACGCGTCGTCGTCGAATTCACCGACAAGCCGCAACCGTCCACGTTCCCCGACATGGCGAAATATCGCGCTGGCTCGGCGATTCAATCCGCAACCAAGCAGCTGGTTTGGGATACCGATGGGAAAGGCTATTTCACCATCAATACGCCGGGGACAAAAGGCGTCGTGGGATTCGCCGAAGGCAAGTCGCTCGCGCTCGGCGACGTCACGATCAACGCCGCCTGCCCCTATGCTTCGATCCTGCTGACGGCATTGGACAAGGGCGGCACGCTGGCCAATGCAAAGAGCGCGCTCCTGTGCGCCGTGGCGCGTAACTGCAATTCCGGCTTCCAGTATTTCGCAATTGACCTGAAGACGCTGGAAAACGGCAAAGGGCCGATCCTTCTGGAACCCGTCAAAGCCACTATCACAATCGCCGGCCGCGCCGTATCGGCGGTGAATATCCTGGACCACAATGGCCGTCGCACGGGCGCCACACTGCCCGTGAATGATGGCCGATTCGACATTGACGGCGCAAAGGACAAGACTTTGTACTACGAGATCACATTCAAGTAAGAGCATAATGTAAAATGTAAATTGTAGAATGAGAAATGCAAAATGACAACCGAGCCTGGTAACAGCATTACGCAGCCCCGTGTCACTTGCCTGCCGCGCGCAATCTCATTTTCAATTTCTCATTTCTCACATTACATTTTACATTGAGGGACGCGGCGCCTTGCCCGCCAGATGATATGCCCACGCGCCGGCGGCGCGATAGAGCGATTGAATCTCAGGATCGGCGGATTGGAGGGCGGCGAGATGCCGTTCAATGGTGGCCGAGTCGCCGCGCGCAATCGGGCCGGTCAGGGCGGCGCCAGGGCCAAGCGTGACGATATTGTCGAGCGTTGCGGACATGATCGGAGCGAAGGCCTGGAGGGCAGTTTCGCGAGGGATGCCAGCGCGCTCGGCCATCTCAAACGCCGCATCGGCCAGCGCGGTCATATAATTGCAGGCCATCACGGCGGCGATATGATAATAGATTTTGTTTTCCGCGTTGATCCGCGCAAAGCGACAGCCAAGCGCGCCGGCGAGTTGCTTAAGGACCTTCAGCGCCGCTTCATCGCCCTCGCAAAAACACCAGGCCCCCGGCAACCGCGCGATAGCCGCTTCGGGCGTGGGGAAGGTTTGCAGCGGATGGAAGGAAGCGATGAAGATCGGGATTCGGGGCTCGGGGCTCGGGATTCGGGGCTCGAAACTCGAAACTCGAAACTCGGAACTTTGTGTTGGGAACTCGAAACTCGAAACTCGGAACTCGGAACTTTGTGTTGGTGACTCGGAACTCGGAACTCGGAACTTGGAACTCAAGCCTCGCGCGGAGGCGAGGATGCTGCTATCGAGAGCGCCGGAACAATGCGCGACGATGGCGCCCTGCGCAAAAGCGCCTTCTTGGGCAAGCTCAGCACAAACGCTCTCAATAGCGTTGTCACTGACGGTCAGCAGGATAAGCTGTCCCAAACGGGCAGCCTCAGCCAGCGAAAAGGCAGGTATCCGGCGCCCCTCTTCCTTTGATCCGCCCTGAGAGCCTTCGACGCAGCGCCCGCCTTCCCGCGATTGGCTCTGATAGCTTTCGATGCAGCCCCCGCCTGCCCGCGATTCGCTTTGACAGTTTTCAAAGCTTTCAATGTATCGCGCCGCCGCTTCAGCCGCCTCGCGGCGCCGTCCCCCAACAGCGGCAATCGGCCATCCAGCCCGCCGCGCCAGGGCGCCAATAGCCGTCCCCACCTTGCCAGGACCAAGTATCGAGATAGCCGGATAAGAGTTCACAGTTCATGCCAGTCCGTGCAGGTCCGTGCAGGTCCGTGCAGGTCCGTGTAGGTCCGCGTCAGTCCGTGTAAGTCCGTGTAGGTCCGTGTAAGTCCGTGTCAGTCCGTGCCGCTCTTCAAAACTTCCGCCACGGCTTGCGTCAGCCGCGGCATGTTGGCAGGCGTCATGCCGGCGACGTTGATGCGCCCGGATTTGACCATGTAGATTGAATATTTTTCGCGCAACGCCGCCACCTGCTTTTCCGTCAATCCCGAAAAAGAGAACATGCCGTTCTGTCGCGTGATGAATGAAAAATCAGTCTTCACGCCCGCGGCTTTGAGAGAGCTCACAAACAAATCCCGCATCTGGCGAATCCGGAGGCGGATTTCTTTGACCTCTTCTTCCCACTCGGCTCTCAACGCCGGATTTCCAAGGATCGTCGAGATGATCAGCGCGCCATGCGCGGGCGGATTCGAATAGTTCTGGCGTATCTTGATCTTGATGTGGCTGAAAGCGGCTTTGGCCGCCTCGGCGCCCGCGGCGATCAGGGTCAAGGCGCCCACGCGTTCATTGTAAAGGCCGAAATTCTTTGAGAAGGAACTGCAGACGATTGCCTCGGGAACCGCGTCGCACAGCGCGCGCACGCCCGCCGCGTCTTCCTCGATGCCCGCCGCCAACCCTTGATAGGCGAAGTCCACCAGCGGAAATATGCCGCGTTCCTTGACGCGCGCGGCAAGTTTTTTCCACTGATCGAGCATGAGGTCGTTGCCCGTCGGATTGTGACAGCATCCGTGAATTAACAGGACGTCCTCCGCCGGGATTTGCCCGACAGATTCATACATCTTTTCAAAGTCAATATCTTTGCGGACGGCGTCGTAATAAGGATACGCCTTGACCTTCAATCCCGCCGCTCCAAAAATGCCGTTGTGGTTCGGCCAGGTCGGATCGCTGACCCAGACCGTGGCGTCGGGGCGGATGCCGCGAAGGAATTCCCCCGCGACGCGCAGCGCCCCGGAGCCGCCCGGCGTATGAGCCGTGACCGTGCGCCCGGAAAGAACGATCGGACTCCCCTCGCCGAGAACGAGCGTTTGCACGCATTTGCCATATTCCGGCGATCCGGAGATGGGCGCGTAGTTCTTCGTCGTTTCGCATTCGACCAGAATCCGCTCGGCTTTCTTGACCGTACGCATGACCGGCGTGCGGCCTTTTTCATCCTGGAACACACCGACTCCCAGATTGATTTTTTGCGGATTCGGATCTTCTTTGAACGCCTCGGTCAATCCCAGGATCGGATCGGGCGGGGCCATCTGAAGCTTGTCGAACATGATGGGGCGCCTTTCTCGCGCTTAAGGTATGGTACTCAATATCCAATATCCAACTTCCAATTTCCAATTTCCAATTTCCAGTTTCCAGTTTCCAATTTCCAACTTCCAATCTAAAACATCCAACAAGGAATTTTGTACTGCAAAAGTGAAACTATAAGATGCTGTGCAGGCGGCTCCTCGAATAAGCCATTGAAGACGAACTCACTTTTTCGCAGTGTTTTTAGGAGTTTTCGGCGGCGGCGGTCCAGCGTTATTTTTCATATTTTTTTCGGATTGCTTCCCGCGGTTGCCGGGATTTATCATTCTTTTTTTGCGCAACTGCATGCAAATATCCTGGCGCCCGTCGGCCATGAAACCATCGCGGCCGACGCCTTAGTACTCATATTCAAAAATGCGATCACATAAAAACATCGCGAATACTTAGATACCCCTTGCTATGATTCAACGCACCGTCGCCAAAACTCGAGGGTTGATCCATTTCCTGACGGTAGATATTTGGCGCATCCGCCTGGAAGAATTGACGGCGCGCCGCGCGTTTATTCTCCGTTATTTGCGGATCATCGTTCTGGCGGTGCAGGGATTTGATGAAGACCGCTGCCTCCTGCGCGCCTCCGCGCTGACGTTCTATACCCTGTTCTCAATCGTTCCAGTCCTTGCGATGAGCTTTGGCATCGCCAAAGGCTTTGGGTTTGATCAAGCTCTCAAAGCCCGGGTCATGAGCTTTGTCTCAAGTCAATCCGAGATCGCGAGCAAAGCCGAGAATGATCCTCACAAGAATATTTTTCCGGATTTCTTCGGACCGGAAGATGCCAACGAGCCTCAGACGACCAGTAGTTCACAAGAACAAAATACCTCGAGCGTGAGTCAAAAACTGGCGCCCACCAGTAACTCTCTGGCGTCTGGCGCATCTCCGAAGAATTCCAAGAAACCTGAAACGGCTCAGGAAGAAATGATGAAACGCATGTTCAACTACGCCGAAAACATGCTCGAGCAAACCAAAGGCGGCCTGATCGTCGGCATCGGCGTCATCTTTCTTTTTTGGAGCGTGCTGAAAGTCCTGGGAAACATCGAGGAATCCCTGAACACGATCTGGGGCGTTACGCGCGGGCGCTCGTTTGGACGCCGCTTCAGCGACTACATGTCCGTTGTTCTTGTGGCGCCCGCCCTGGTGGTATTATCCAGCAGTTTGACTGTGGTTATTTCCAGCCGCGTGACGGGATTGCTTCAGCATTTCAACCTCATGCAGATCTTGGGGCCCATCATGGTCCTCGGCCTGAAGCTCCTGCCCTATGTCTTCGTCTGGCTTCTCTTCAGCTTCCTCTATGCCTTCCTCCCGAACACGCGGGTACCGCTGAAATCCGCGCTGCTGGCCGGCATCGTTGCGGGAACCTTTTATCAAATCGCCCAGATCGCGTTTCTGTTCTTCCAGTTCAGAATCTCGAGCATGAACGCGATCTACGGCACCTTCGCCGCGCTGCCGTTGTTCCTGATGTGGGTGCAGATCAGCTGGCTGATCGTTTTGTTCGGCGGCGAACTGTGCTTTGCGCATCAAAACGTTGACACCTACGAGCACGAGCCGGACAGCGGGCGCGTCAGCTACGCCCAGCGGCGGCTGCACATGCTGCGGATGGCTCAGATGTGCGTGCAGCGTTTCGAGGCCTGCCAGCCGCCGCTCTCGCCGGCGGAAATCAGCCATCTCCTGGGGCTGCCCGTGAGGCTTGTGCGAGAGATTCTGTTCGAGTTGACGGAAGCAGGCATTCTCTCGGAGATCAAGACGGACAACAAAACCGACGCCGCCTACCAACCAGCGCGTTCGACGGGAAGCCTGACGCTCAAACGCATCATTGACCTGTATGAGAGCCACGGCACGAAAGATATCCCCTGCGCGCCGACGCCGGAAATCACGGCAATTGCGGCGGCGCTCGAGGATTTCAGCGCGCGGATGGAGCAATCGCAGGCCAACTGCCTGGTCCGCGATATCGCTTCGGACGATCCAGTATCCACAGCTCACAAGACCGAGCCTATAAAAAATACCCAATCGCAAAAGGAATGATCATGATCCGTGTTACCCGCCACATCAAGTTTTTCGCCCGATTCCTGAAGAATCCCATTCACACCGGCGCCATAGCGCCCAGCTCGACGCGGCTGGCCAGAACCATGACATCCTGGCTGGATCTGCACAAAGCGAACGTCGCCGTGGAATTTGGCCCGGGCGACGGAGCGGTGACGCCGTTTATCAAGCAGCGCATGAAGCCGGGCGCCATCTTTTTTGCCATCGAGTTGGATGAGAAGATGTGCAAGCGCCTGAAACGGCGCTATCCGGACGTTACGGTGTATTGCGCATCGGCCACGCAAGTGGGCGAGTTATTGATGCGCCACGGTCAGGAAAAAGCCGATTGCATTATATGCGGCTTGCCGTGGGCGGGCTTTCGGCCTTCATTGCAGGACGAGCTAATGGACGCGACGCTCAAGGCGCTTCGTCCCGGCGGGCAATTCGTCACCTTTGCCTATCTGCACGGCATGATGCTGCCCGGCGCGCATCGGTTTCGCAAGCGCCTGAAAGAAGCCTTCTCGCACGTCTCATGCTCGCGCGTCGTCTGGCGCAACCTCCCGCCGGCGTTTGTATATCAATGTGTGTTGTA
>JAPLSP010000256.1 GCA_026398575.1 Candidatus Sumerlaeota bacterium
TCATCGCGACTTCTTCGGACCAGGAGTAGATGAAATCGTCGCTCCCGCCGCCTTCGCGCATATCGTTCAGCGCCATGACGAGGTTGTTGGGGAACATGCGGTGCGCCGACAACAGCGTCTCCGAGGTGCAGCGCGAAATCAGATTCAGATCAAGCCCCGGACGGCGCGGAATATAATATTTTCCTTCCTGGTTGAAACGCACGAAGCACCGGGCGCGTCCCGTCTTGAAGTTGAAGACGATGGGCGCGTCCAGCGTCTGATTGTCGCCGTAGGCAAATCCCGGCGCGATGCGCAGCGTATAATCCGTGTTCGCAAACCAGTCGCCGTCTATCCGGAAATTCCGATTGCTTGTTTTCGTCACGCGCATTCCGGCGACGGCGGGCTGCATCGTGACGTGCGGCGCCAGCGTTTCGAGCGGCGCGTCATGATTGAGAACAAAGATGATGTACATGTATTCTTCATCTTTGGCTCTGTGTTCCGCGCCGCTGGCATGAGTGATCTGCAACGGCGGCTCCGGCAGATGCTTCATCGTGCGGATGTATGTTTCTGCCAGCCGCAGCGGCCCCGGTCCCGCCAGACCTGCCGCCACCTCGACCGTCACTTTCGCATGGCGCCGTTTGGGCAAGGGCAGCTGAATCACATGGCTGCTCTGCTTGCCCACCGTCTTGAGTTCGAACGTGAGGGGCGCTTCGTCCAGATCGTTTTTGATTTTCAGGCAGCGCAACAGCTCGCCGGCCTCGATCCGATAAGAAACGTCCATGACCAACTGAAGCTTTTCAATCTGCTCGGGCGGCGTCCATTTCAGTTGCGTGATAGCCAAAACCGGCGGCGTATAGCCAAGGCGCCTTAGGTATTCCATCGCCAGCGTCAGCTTGCCCGGACCGGGCAATCCGGCGGCAATCAAAACGACCAGACTGGCTTCCTGATAATTCGGCAGACCCAGCCGGACATGATGGGTCGTAAGCGCGGCCGAAGCATTGCCGGCAAGGCGCAGCGCCACGGGACGGCTCGACGCGGCGTCAAACACTTTCAATCGCTTGAGCAGCTCGTCGCCGCGCGCCGCCTGAGTCAGCGTCAGCTCCAGTAGCAGCTCATCCGCATCCTCGGCGCGCGTAATAACGGCATTCGATACGGCCAGCAGCGGCGCATGATAATCGAATTCCTTCTTGAATTCCTCCTTGAGCGTCAGTCCGGCGCCGCCCGGCAAATCGCCCGTGATGACGAAGGCCAGATGCGCGTCTTCATAGTCCGGACGCGGAAGATAAATCCAGTATTCGCCGCCGGTGTTGGGAGTTTCTGCCTCCCGGATAAGGGTCAGTTGATATTCCTGCGGCGCGCTCGTTGCCAGGTCGTTGATCTGCAAGCGGCGCTTGAGCTGATCTTTTGCGACGGGATGCGAAAACTCGATGTCAATTTTCAATATCTGGTTTTCGCGCACCAGTTCGCTTTTCGTAACATACAGCCGCGGCGTATCGTGCTTCAGTTCACCGGCATAGTCCTTGAGCATCACGCGCCCCTGGGCGCTTTTCATCTCCTTGGGGATCTCCACGCGCAGCCGCACGTCGCCGCTCAGACTCAGATTGAAGCGAATCGTATGCTCCGGCTGAACGCCCGTTGTCGCGATTGAAAAACTTGGGCGCGCTTCGCTCGCTGCGTCGCGCACGCGCAGATTTCGCTGCAAGTCCTCGGCGCTGACGGGGCGCGAAAACACAATGCGCGCATCCTGCTGGCCTTCCTGAACCGAGGCCCATTCCAGCTTCCTGACTTCATAATTCAGTTCCGCCGAAAATACATACTCGCGGTTCCGGGCCATAAGAAATTCATTCGCCGCGTCGGTCAATCCCCTGGCGATGCGCAGCGTGACCGGCCAATCCCGTTCCCCGTCCACCGTCAGCTTGAACGATCGCGGGTCTTCAGACGCCTCCAGCGTGAACGGTGTTTCCTTTCCGCTTTTGTCCCGCGCCGAAAGAAATGTCTTCAACGCCTCGAGCCGCGTCGCAAGGGGAAAGCGGATTCCGATGACGCCGTGATTCGGCTCATCCACGATGGTCCAGAAATCCTTGGGCTCATAAAGGAAGGCGGCGACGACGTGGCGCAGCTGCCGCGGATTGATCTTGCGTCCGTCCGGCGCCTGCAAGTTTGGATTCAGCGCCACAGAGTACACTCGCCGCTCGGGCGCCTCGCCCAGATTGAAGGTGATGAAGTTCGGACCGAAGACCGTTTCCCCCTTGAGCGTCGGCGACGTTGTCAGCGCCGCGGGCGCCGTCGTCAGCGCCGCAGCCGCTGTCGTTAGCGCCGCAGCCGCCGGGCGTTGTGCGCGCAGCGATTCGGGCCAGCCGACTTCGCCGTCGAACACAATGGTCAGCCGGTCGCTCAGCGCCTCCCCGCGCCCGGGGATGACGCCGGTGACATTGAGAAACGCGGCGTCGCGTTCACCCGCAGGATTCGCATCAGGCGGCGCCGGTTGGGCCAAGGCGCCGGCGCATGCCAATGCGGTCAACGCGATGAGAAAGGCGGGGCGGCGGATGGCTGAGAGCCAATTGCGCTTGAGCCGCGATGCAGAGGGAGAAAAAGAGAGTAGGGGAGAGAATAGGGGAGAGGGTACGAGCTTCAGCAGCGCGACGGCAAGCATGGCGGCAATCTCCAAATCCGGAGCGGAATGAATGGGGGGATTATGGATGCCGATGTGGGCGGCGCGCAAGAAAGCGATGATATGAAATGCAGCGCGTCGCTGAGAGAAAAAGAGCAACGCGCTTCATTATGGCGGACTATATTCACTTCACCCCGCTCGCAAACCGAGCGGACGATATTGGCATAGAAAACTGCGACATCTCATCCGCTTCGCGGGCGCTTCCAGCGGACCCATCAAACCCCACGTCCGCAACGATACCCCACGCCCCAAGGTTTGCAAGGAGATATTTCGCAACGCCGTCCCCCTTGCCCCCTCGTCCCCTGTCCACTGGGTCCACCCCGTCCACCCCGTCCACTCCGTCCACCCCCTCCACCCCCTTATCTGGCAACCGGCGCGTGACCGCCAGTCCCAGCCCGGTCCCGCCGCGCTTGCGCGTAAAGAAAGGCTCGAAGGCGCGCTCCACGTCCTCGGGCGCGATGCCGGGGCCATTGTCGCCGACCGTCAATTCGATCATCTCCGGATGGCCGCCGGCGCGCGCCAGATGAATGTCAATCACGCCGGGCTCTTTCAGCCCCTGCACGGCCTGCTTGGCGTTGATGAAGACGTTCAGCATCGCCTGGCGCAGCGAAGCGGGATCGGTCATGACGGGAGGCAGTCCGGGTTCCAACAGGAGATTCACGCGCAGCGCATCCTGCGATACGCCCCGGAAAGCGAATTGAGTCACCCCCTGGCACACGGCGGCCCAATCGGTCGCAACCAGCGGCGAAGCGGTCCGGGGCTGCGCGTATGAAAGCAGCTCGTTGACGATTAACTTGCAGCGCTGGGATTCGTCGCGGATGATGCGCAAGTCCTCCTGGAACTCTCCTTCTCCGCCCGCCGTCTTCATCAAGTATTCGGCATTGGCTGAAATGATGCCGATCGGGTTGTTGACCTCATGGGCCACCACCGCGGCCATCTCGCCCAAATCCGCCATGTGCTGCGTGGCCAACAGCCGCTCGCGAATGGCCATGAGCTCTTCCTTCTGCTGATTGATCAGCCCGACGATATACCACAGCATCAGAATGACCAGCCACAAATAGGCTAGCTGCATCTGGAAGGCGCCGCTCAGCAGGAATCCGAATGAGGCTTCGGATAAAGCGAACGAAGCAATCATGAGCGCGACGATCAGCAGGTTGATGAGCAGGTTGAACAGCTGGGTCGTCGAGAGCGAATAGCCGCGCATGGCCAGGACAAAATACAGATAATAATAGTTGCTCATTTCGTGAACGCCCTGCGCGATCATGCGGCGGTTGTCGTGATAGATCAGCACGGACACGAAGGCCAGGTCCATGAGAAACGAAAAAATGCAGAAAACGCGCGCCTCGCGCACGGTGATCCGGCGCATCAGCAGCAGATACGTCATCGCCAGGAGGAACAGCAGGTAGGTGTTGAAGATGGAAAAGCACCAGACGCCCGGCAGCATCCAATGCGTCTTCCAAAGCCAAAAAATCAACGTTACGCCCCACAAGGCCCACTTGAAGGGAAGGATGGCCTTGCGCTCGTTCTCCAAAAGCCAATGGCTCAAATCCCGGGCGCCATTCATGGGTTGGTTCTCAGTTCATAGTTCACAGTTCACAGTTCACAGTTCATAGTTCACGGTTCGTGATTCGTGATTTGTGATTCGTCGTTTGTACTTCGCAATTCACCCACCACCCCTCACGAATCCCAAACCCCGAATCTCAAATCTCAAATCTCAAATCTCAAATCTCAAATCTCAAATCACAAATCACAAATCTCAAATCTCAAATCACAAATCTCAAATCTCAAATCTCAAATCTCAAATCTCAAATCACGCCTGGCCCGCAGCCGGGCTATGCGCCAACCGTTCCATGATCGCCTCAAACAGCCCATTCGCTGTATAAACTTTCGCCTCGATATCCACGTCCAGACCGCCGGCGCGCAAGGCGGCGCTGGTAGCCGGGCCGATGCTGGCGGTCTTGCAGCCGTCGAACAGCGGCTTGCGGCTTTCCTTGGGAATGCTGCCCAGCAACATCTGCGCCGTGGAAGCGGAGGTGAACGTCACCAGGTCCAGGCGGCGGCTTTCCAGCAGCGCCTTGAGCCTCGCGAGGCCGGCTTCATCCGCCAGCGTACGATACAACGGCAGAATGTCCACCTGCGCGCCGCGCCGGGTCAGAGTATCGGTCAGCGTTGGCCGCGCCGCGGCAGCGCGCGCGATCAAAATTCGCGAACCGTCCACGTTGCCCATCGCCTCTAAAATGCCCTCCTGCGAAAACTCCTCGGGCACGAGGTCGGGCACGATGCCGTATTTGCGCAGTTCCTCGGCCGTTTTCACTCCGATGACGGCAATGCGCACGCCGCCCAGCGCGCGGGCGTCTTTCCTCGCGTTCTCCAGCGCGCGGAAGAAACAGCTTACGCCGTTGACGCTGGTCAGGATCAGCCAGTCGCGCGTCTGGATCGAGCCGATCATCTGCGACATCTCCGGCGAGATCCACGCCGACTCGACGCGGATGGTCGGACAGTGAATCACTTCCGCGCCGGCCGCGCGCAATCGGGCGTTGATCTCCTCCGCCTCGTCGTGCGGACGCGTGACCGCCGCGCGCAGGCCGAACAAGGGGCGCTTCTCGAACCAGGCCAGCTGCGAACGCAACGCCACGCAGGGCCCCACCACGATCGCCGCGGGCGCCTGGAAATCCCGCCGCCGCGCTTGCTCGGCCACGTCCGCCAGCGTCGCTTCCAGCGTTTCCTGGTCCGGACGCGCGCCATTGCGAATCAGCGCCACCGGCGTTTTCGGATCGCATCCGGCCTCGATCAGGCGCTCCCCGATGGCTTCAAGGCGCCCCATTCCCATCAGGATGACCAGCGTGCCGCCCGTGTGCGCCAAGGCCTCCCAATCCACGTCCGGCGCCTCGCCATCGGCCCCCTGTCCCGTGACGATGCTGACGCAGCTGGCCATTCCGCGATGCGTCACGGGAATGCCCGCATAAGCCGGCGCGGCCAGAGCCGAGGTGATTCCCGGCACGATCTCAAACCGCACGCCCGCCTCGGCGCATGCCAGAGCCTCTTCTCCTCCCCGGCCAAACAGCATCGGATCGCCGCCCTTGAGCCGCGCGACGATATGGCCGTCGCGCGCCGCCTGAATCAGGCGCGCGTTGGTTTCCTTCTGCGAGGCGCCGCCGGCGGTGGCCGCCTTGCCGACGTCCACTTTCGGAACCATCGGCGCGGCCCATTCGAGAATTTCCGGGTTGGCGAGGCGGTCATAAAAGACCATGCTGGCCTGCCTCAAAATTTCGGCCCCGCGCACCGTCATCAGTCCCGGATCGCCCGGCCCTGCGCCGATCAAATATACGCATCCCGAACTGGCTGTTCGATAATTTTCCACCGCGTGTCTCTCCTCCAGACTATTTTTCCGTCTTCCCCCACTGGGAGCGCCACTGGGAGCGCCACTGGGAGCGCCGGCATCCCTGCCGGCGTGTCCCTTCGCCCTATTTCTCCGTCTTCTCCAACTGGGAGCGCCGGCATCCCTGCCGGCGTGTCTCTTCGGCCTATTTTTCCGTCTTCTCCAGCAGCTTGGCCTCAGGCGGACGGATGACTTCCAGCAGGAGGTTGGTTTCCTTGCTGATGTTTTCCAGATTGGCTTGCGGCGCCTCGCACAGGCGCTTGATCCGCTCCAGCCCTTCGCGCGTCAGCCGCAGGACCGTCACCTCATTGCGCCGTTTGGCGCGGATCATGTCCAGCTCCACCTGAAGCAGGCGCGTGCGGTCGCCGCTTTTGAGGATGATGAATTCCAGCCCCAACATGACAAGAAAAATGAAGGCGACGGGGTGAAAGATCAGCGGCGCCACCAGCTCGGCCACTTGCAGGAATCTGGCTTCATATCCGGCGGCAAATACCGCCCCGGCCATGATGGCAAGGCACAGCAGGGCCACCCCCAGCGCGCGCGCGGCCCGGCTTTTGCCGCGTTCGCCTGCGCGGCCTGCCGGCGGACGAATCCAGGCGGGTTCCGTGCCGCGGGGCGAAGATATTTCCGACATAGCTTGGCGCCTTTGCATGAGATTGATTTCCTCCGAGGATGCCCGCCTTCGGCCCAAAAGTCAACCCAAGCCTTTCCTGCAAACGGCAAATAAACACGCTCTCCCGCGTTTGCCGCTGGACGCGAGGACTTTGGCATGCGTAAAATACGAAAACGTTTTTGTTGAGCAGGGACCGCCATTGGCGTGGGACTTGGGCGGAGAAGCAGCTTTCTAAAAAGGAATCGGTGAATGTCCAAACAGAGCAAGTTGCGGCTCGGCATCATCGGCGTCGGCGGCATGGGGCGCGAGCATTCGAGGATTATCCGCGAAAAAGTCACGCGGTGCGAATTGACGGCAGTTTGCGACATTGATCCGCGGCGGCGCGAGTTCTTCCCGGGACTCACGTTTTTTGAGCGCAGCGAGGAATTGATCCGCTCGGGACTGGTGGACGCCGTGCTCATCGCCACGCCGCATTATTTTCATACCACGATTGGGATTGACGCGCTCGAACAAGGCCTTCATGTGCTGGTCGAGAAGCCCATTTCCGTCCACAAAGCCGATTGCGAACGGCTGATCGCGGCGCACAAGCGGCGCGGACAGGTCTTCGCGGCGATGTTCAATCAGCGCACCGATCCGCATTATATCCGCATCAAGCGCCTGATCGAACAGGGCGAACTGGGCGCCATCCAGCGCGTCAACTGGATCATCACCGACTGGTTCCGCACCGAAGCCTATTATCGCTCGGGCGGATGGCGGGCGACCTGGAAGGGCGAGGGCGGCGGCGTCCTGCTCAACCAATGCCCGCATAACCTCGACCTGTTGCAGTGGCTGTGCGGAATGCCGAAGCGCGTCCGGGCTTTCTGCGCGCTGGGCAAATATCACGACATCGAAGTCGAGGACGAAGTGACGGCGTATATGGAATACGCCAACGGCGCCACGGCGGTCTTCGCCACCACCACCGGCGAAGCGCCCGGCGCCAATCGTCTCGAAATCGCGGGAGACCGCGGCAAGGTTGTCTGCGAAAGCGGCAAAGTGACCTTCATCCGCAATGAAATGGGCGCGAAAGAATTCTGCAAAACATCCAAGGAATCTTTCGCCACGCCGCAGCGATGGAACATTGACATCCCTATCGCGGGCAACGGCTCGCAGCACGCCGGCATCGAGCAAAACTTCGTGGACGCCATCTTGGACGGCGCGCCGCTGATCGCCCCCGCGCGCGAAGGCATTCGTTCCGTCGAGTTGGCCAACGCCATGCTCTATTCCTCGCTGCTCGGCAAAACCGTGGAATTGCCGCTCGACGGCAAGGCCTACGAGCGCAAGCTCAAGCAGTTGATCGCAGGATCGAAAACCAAGAAGAAAGTCGTAGAGCAAAAGAGCGTTGAAATGGGAAAATCATTCGGCAAAGCCTAGCCCCAAAGCCTCGATCTGACCCGTCCGACCCGTCCGACCCGTCTGATTGACTCGCCTGACCCAAAATCCAACCAAGGAGCCACACCCATGTATCTCACCGGATTCGCTGATGAAGCGGCCAAAGACATTGACGGCCAGATTCGCGCCACCAAGGAACTCGGCTGGACCAACATCGAATCGCGCGCCATTGATGGGTCCAACATCCATGACATCTCGGACGAGGAGTTCGACAAAGTTTATGGCAAACTCGAGGAAGCCGGCGTCAAAATCAATTGCTTCGGCTCGGCCGTTGCCAACTGGGGCAAGCAGATCAACGAGCCATTCGATTCTTCGCTGGCCGAAACGCGCCGCGCCATTCCGCGCATGAAGCGCCTGGGCGCGAAACTCATCCGCATCATGAGCTTCGCCGTCCTGAAGGATCGCGAGCCCAACGACCAGATGGAAGACGAACGCTTCCGCCGCGTGCGCGTCCTCCATAAAATGTTCACGGATGAAGGCCTCACCCCCGTTCATGAAAACTGCATGAACTACGGCGGCATGGGATGGACCTTTACGCTGCGCCTACTTGAAAACGTCCCGGGATTGAAGTTGGTGTTCGATACCGGCAATCCCGTTTTCTCCGATGACCGCAGCAAGCCCAAGCCCCATCCGAAACAGAGCTCCTGGGAGTTCTACAGCCACGTCAAAGACCACATCGCCTACGTCCACATCAAGGACGGCGTCTGGGACGCCCCGAATCAGAAGAGCATTTTTACGTATCCCGGCGAAGGACAGGGCGACGTGCGGCGCATCGTGGCCGACCTGATCGCGCGTCGTTATGATGGCGGCATCTCCATCGAACCGCACCTGGCCGTCGTCTTCCACGACGCCTCCATCAAGTCCGATGATGCCGTCCGCTATGCCAACTACGTCGAATATGGCCGCCGCATGATGCGCATGATCGAAGACATCAAATCCGAAAAGAAAAAAGCCAAAAAGTCTTAGGAAAGGCCGCGTTGGTCCGTGCCCGTCCGTGCCAGTCCGTGTCAGTCCGTGCCAGCCTCACTTCGCCTTAAAAAACCGGCTATCCGTCCCCCCGGCGCCAATGCGCACCGTGATGGGCCGCATGCACTTCGGGCAACGCCCTGCGTAGGCGGTCCCTTCCTTGTTGATATATATGCGCGCATAAACCTTGCAGCATTCAAACTGCACGCCGATATATTTGCGTGGTTCGTCCATTTTCAATGATCGCGCTTCGCCGCTTCCATTGGAGTTATCCCCGAATCTCCGCCGCAGGCTCCACGGGAGCATAAGGCCGCACTGCCACCCAATCCAAAGCCAGACACATCGAAGGTTTGCCCCACGTGGTGACGAGAAACCTTAAGCATGTTGGCTTGTCGGTCTTTCCCGTGGTATAGATGATTTTCTCTTCGCCTGCGCCTTTGTCGCGAACGTAAATCAGGTTGTCGCGCGATGCCTTGCCGTTATACGACAGGCGTTGCCGGAACCAGATATCATTCCAAAACGGACTCAGCTTGGTCGCGGAGGGTTTATCCGTGCTCGATTCATGATCGCGGCAAAAAAACGTGTTGAAAATAGGACCATAGAATCCGTATGGCGGAGCGAAGTGATTCATATAGCAATAAGTTACTCCGGTTTCCATGTCCGCCGACAGGATGCTCAGGTGCCCTGCAACTTGATCGGGAAATGGCTTCATGCGCGTCAGGCGGCAGCGGCTTTCTACCGTCAAATGCGGAGGAAATTCCTGGCGCGTTTTGGCCCAGCCCCCCTCATAATTCCCGTCGCCGCCATAGATGCAAAGCGAACCGTCCTTGACAATCACGCCCTGCAAGCCATCGCTGGCGTCGCGCCCGCGCTCCCAGCGCTTCCCATCGAAACCATTCGAAAAATCATCGAAGAAAAGGAAGGTCTTGCTGCCTTCGCTGGCCGAGCCGGTCGCGTCATTGCCATAATAAAGCGATATCGCCGTGTCGCTCTCCGCCTCCAGGCGCGGAACTCTCACCCAGACCGTCGCCGCCGCGGGCGTGGCTTCTTCCAGCCAATAATTCAGTTCCTTGTCGCGGGCGTCCGTGAATCGCAGATCGCCATAATTCTGCTGCATTCCCGCTTTGCGCGGAACCTTCAGCTTAACCGGATAATCTTTCAGCGTGTCCCAGGTATTGTTGATGACAGTTAGGCAGCTGAATTTCCAGTTCCGCTTGGAAAAAGGCATGACGGGAAGGGACAGCGTGGCCATGACAGGATTCGAAGTGAGCGTTCTTGGCGCTGTGGGAGGCGCCGGCTTGGCCGGTTCCGGCGTTGTCGGCTTGGCCGTAACGCTGGCCGTTGCGGCGCCTTTTCCGCCGGGCGGCTCTTGGTACACATTTATGGTGATGCAACCCTCGAGCAGGCATAGCGCGGCGCAGATTGCAGCGGCGATCAATGGCGCGGTGGATTCCTGCAAAAATCTATCAATTTTAATATCGCGATAATTCTTCGAGCGCATAGATTTCATAAGAATCCTCTCCCCAAAAAAGACAAAAGAAGCATATCGGAATCAGCTCCCATAAGTCTATCGGTTAATTATAATGAAGATGCCATGATGGCGGCGTGGGAGTGTTTCCGCAAGGTTTTGAGGTTTGCCATTTGACAAGAGGCGCCCCAATCGGCCATAAATTATTCTCGTTTTTTTTGCGCCCCCATCGTCATGAAATTAGCGACGTAAATAATGTATCGAATGGCGCTGTTATGCTAAACAACAAGAAACTCAGCGATCGTCTTTATGGCGTCGCATATCCTTGGGCGATGGCAATGGCGCTCGTTTGGCTGTCGCCTTTTTCGATTTTAGCGCAAGCGCCTACGTCGCCTTCCGTCACGAGCCCCGCTGGCGCCTCCGCCATCAAAGCCCTGGCGCCTGCCGTCGCGGCGCCGCCGTCCACATCGTCTCAAAGTTTGCTGGACGCCGAGCGCGCCCAGGCGCAGGCGCTGCGCGCGGAGTTGGAAACGGCGCGCAAGGAAACCGAAGCGGCGCGCAAAGAAACGCAAGCAGCGCAAGTCGCTCTCACAGCCGCCCGCAAAGAGGCGGAAGAGGCGCGTAAAGCCCTCGATGCCGAACGCCTGGCGCGGGAAACAGAGAAAAAAGAGGCGGATGCCGCGCGCAAGCAAGCCGACGCCGCGCTCAAGGACGCCGATGCTGCGCATAAAGAAGCCGACGCCGCCCGCAAAGAAGCCGAAGCGGCGCGCAGCGAAGCGCAGGCCGCACGCCTGACCTCGGCTACCGCGACACGCGAAGCCTTGGAAGCGAAGACGTCCGCCACCGCCGCGCGTCAGGAATCCGAGAAAGCCAAACAGGAAGCTCAAGCCGCCCGCACGCAAGCGGAAACCGCGCACAAGGAGTCGGAAGCCGCTAAAAACGATGCCGCGGCTTCGCGCAAACAAGCCGACGCAGCCCGTCAAACCGCGGAAGAAACACGCAAAGAATCCGACAAAGCCAAACTGGATGCGCAAGCCGCCCGCAAGGAGGCGGAGGCGGCCAAGTCCGAAGCGCAAACAAGCCGCAAGGAAATGGAAGCCGCGCGCCAGGAGGCCGCCGCCAGCCGGCAGGCAGCCGCTGACGCGCAAGTCCAACTCGGCACGTCTTTTCTGGACCAGAAAAAATTCGACGAGGCGCAGGCGCGCTTTGCCAAGGCAGCCGAATTGGCGCCTGCGTGGAGCCGGCCTCAGCTGGGATTGGCGCGGGTGGCGCGCGCGCGCGATCAGCATCCGGCGGCCGATAAGTCCCTTCTCAAGGCGCTGGAGATCGAAGTCAATGCCGAGACGCGCGGCCTTCTGCTGGAACATGCCCGGGCCTATCTCGGCGCTCAGCGCTTCAAGGACGCCCTGGGTCTGTTGCGTCCCGCGCAGGCGCGTGTCAATACGGACCCTGAGTTCTTGGCCGAGTTTATCAACGCCTGCAACGGCACGAAACAATATGACGATGGGATTGCCGCGGGCGCCGCCGCCGTCAAAGCCTATCTGGCCGCCGACGCCGCCGACAAACGCAAGGCCATGCAGCTGCCCCTGTTCGTGCCGCAGTTGGCCGTGGCTCTGAGACAAAAACAAGCGCTGGCCGACGCCATCAAGCAGGTGGACGAGGCCTTGGCAAAGAAGCCGGCGCCCGAAGCCGATAAGGAAATCCTTCTTCCTTATTGCGAAACGATTGCGGCGGCGCTGATGGAAGCCAAAAAACCCGCCGAAGCCCAGCCGTATTATGAACGCGCCATCAAGATCGCTCCCGGAAATGCCGAGCTGCGCCGGGCGGCGGCCCGCGTCATTCGCCGCATCCATCGCGACAAACTGGACGAGGCCATCGAGTATTTGAAGAAAGCCCTGGAAGCCATCCCCGGCGATAAGGGCATCCGCGATGACTTGGGAGGCTATCTCTTCGACGCCGAAAAATTTGCGGACTCGGAAAAAATTTTCCGGGACCTGTCGGATCAAAATCCGCAGGAAAGCTCCTACAAAGATCGCATCCTGCAATGCATGGCCCGCCGGGCGCATTTCGTCGAGGGCCGGCGCATGATCCTCGATATCATGAAAGGCATTCAGGAATCCAAATTGCCGCCGGATCAAAAAGCAAACGAACTGGAAAATCTGGCCTCCCGGCATCGGGAGATCGTCCTCAATACCGATCTCATCACTTCACGCATTATCGAGACGCGCGAACGGCTTCTCCGCGATCCCGACAGCGCCGCGCTGCACGACCGTCTGGGAGACGACCTGCTGGATACGGGCCAGGGCGAGCTGGCTGTCGCCGAGCACCTGATCGCGGCGCGGCTGAAAAACAACGGCGACGTGCTGGTCAATCACGCCCGGAATCTGACGAACAGCGATCTGGGCGAATACGCGCTGCTCTATATCAAAGCGGTGGTGGATCATTTCCCGGCGCATTCCAAGACCTTCGAGACGATCAACCTTTATCAGCAGATTTACCGTCATTATGACGATACGGCGGTTTTCGACACCCGGCGAGGCATCGGCTATCAACTCAGCGAAGAAGCCTGCCGGACGATCGCCCAGAATCCCGCGGCCCCGCGCAAGGTGCGCGATTCCGGCGAGGTCGAGCGCATTCGCTATCATTATATCAACTCGCCCCACAGCGAGGAAGTGGGACTGCAAGCCAAAGCCGATTATGAGGCGCTGATCAATCGTCCCAACGCCTCTGAAAATCTGCGCAATGAAGCGCGCAGCCGGATCGCGCAAATAGAAAGCGCCTGGCTGTCGCGGTTCAAGAAATAAGCGAATAGCTCAATTTCCAATGTTGGAAGTCGGAAATTGGAAACTGGAAACTGGAAACTGGAAACTGGAAATTGGAAATTGGAAACTGGAAATTGGAAACTGGAAATTGGAAACTGGAAACTGGAAGTTGGAAACTGGAAATTGGAAACTGGAAACTGGAAGTTGGAAATTGGAAACTGGAAATTGGAAGTTGGAAGTTGGAAATTGGAAATTGCGGTTCGCTCTTTATGACATTGCGCCCTCTTCATTTCGTTTCGCTGTTCATCGCCTGGCTCTTCCTGCTTGACCTATGTCAAGCGCAAGAGAGCCGGGCGGTTGGCGCGGCGGCTACTTCCGAAACAGCGGATATATATTACTTCGAGTTGGAGGACGATCACAGCGGCGGCTGGTCAAGCCAATACGGACTGCAGGAAGGTTTGATTTCGTCGGTCAGCGCCGGCGGCGCCGAGGCGTTGGCCGTTGGATACGATGCGCAAAAAGGCCGCGCTGAGTTGCGATTGCCCGCCAAGTTCCCTGCTCCTGCCACTGTGATTCGGCGCGTGCGGCAGGACCGCCCGCTCTGGGGACGCGGCGCCATGTTTCGCGCGGAGATATTCCTGCCGCCCGAAGCAGGGGCTTATGCCTCCGTCCAGATGGTGGCTTATCACCGCGTTTGGGGCTGGTTCGGCGCCGAACCGACGCGTTCCCTGAAGCCGGGCGTCTGGACAAGCGTCGTTTGGGATTTGGACGCGCCCAGCGATGAGTGGCGCTCGATGGGCGGAACGATCGCTTGGAATGACACGATCCGCAATAATCTCAGCTTCGCAGGCCTGCGCTTTTTTTCGCCCGCGCGGACTGCCGCAACCATTCGAATCGCCAACATGGCCATCACAGGCCTGAGCGCCCCACAGCAGGACTTGCAGGCCACGGACGTCCTTATGCCCCCAGGACCCGTCAAGCGCGGACAATGCTATGAAGTGACATTCGATCTGACGCGCGCATACCCCAACCCTTTTGATCCCGATTGCATCGCAGTGGACGTGGATTTTTT
>JAPLSP010000363.1 GCA_026398575.1 Candidatus Sumerlaeota bacterium
GTGCGGTCCGGCGTCTGGCGCCTACCCCCTGCCTGTCATTTCAAAATTGAAAGAGCACTAACTGGGGTCCTTGCAGTCCTTGGGGTCCTTGCTGTCCTTGATCCACGGTTCCTTTTCCTTGCATCTATCCTTCATTGTCGAGGCATCTCCATCGCAATGCCTGCCGTTCCCGGGCTTGCATGAGCATGGCTGGAGGCGGCGGCGCGAATGGCGTGTGCCAGTTCCTCGAAAGCACAATCCGTCAGCATGTAGCCACAGCGAAGCATTGCTCTCACCACGAACCAGTTATCGTAATACGGCGAGATGGCGAGCACTTTCACGTCGGGATTTGCCGCGATGATTTGCCGTGTGATCTCCATCCCCTCTCGATCGAACATATCCAAAACCATCGCAACAACGTCGGGCTTCAACACACCCGCGAGTCGCATGCACGCGGCGCCATCTTCTGCTTCACCGATCAGTTCCATGTCCGGCTCCCGTTCGAGCACAGAGCGGAGAGCAGAACCCCCGTTGTTTTTGTCGTCAGTCAGAAGAACCCTTATGCGCGACTTGTTTGCCATTCCGGACGTGCCTTTCTGCTTTAACGTTACGATCTGTGTTAGTCGAGAACTTGATATGAAATCAGATGATAGATTTTTCAAAAACATGCGCAATAGCGTCAACTCTTTCTTTTTAGACGCAAGTCACTTATGGTGTCAATAGAAAAATACGCAATGGGAATATTTTTATTATTCCGTTCTCGCACTATCCCTGCAATTCCAGGACTTACATACGTACTACTTGAAACGATCGTCATGACTCGCCAGCGCGGCGCTGTCTGCCTGAGCGCGGGCGATCAACCCGCCGCTTGCGCGGCCTCGACCTTTTTTTCTAGCTGCGCCAGACGATCCCTCATGGTGTCGAATTCGCGATTCCGGGGATCGTCCTCGATTTGAGAAGGCCGATAAGAATCATTGACCCACCAATTCATTCCCATTTCAGCGGCCTTATCCACGGAGCAGATTACCAGTCGAATCTGAATCGTCAGCAACTCGATATCCACCAGCTTGATCTTGATATCGCCGGCGATGACGATCCCCTTGTCCAGGACGCGTTCCAGAATATCCGCCAATGAGGACGACTCGAGCGCGTGAGTAACATTGCGTTGGACGGTCATTGCGCCATCTCCTTGTCAGAGCAGTTTACCCAGCGGGCCGAGATCGAGGTTGAGGTCGTCTTCTTCCAGTCCGAACTCTTTCCTGAGCCGTTCAATCTCCTGGGCCTGTTTCATCATCGTGGCGCCGAGTCTCTCAAGTTCGTGATCGCTCAGCGAGCCGCTTTCCATGCGACGGATCGCCTGCCGCTCCAGCAGTTCATGAAGGAGTTTCACGAGCGTGAGAACGAGCTGGCCGAGTCCATTCTTGACGTCATTGGGATCGAGATTCAGCCGGCGCGCGGGCGGCGCGTTGTCGCACTGCATGACCCGGGCGAAATCGCCAACCGCCTGGGACTCAATGGATGGGGCCTCAGCTAACGCCATTGTTTTTACTCCACGGTATTCGATGATTCTCCGCCAGCGCGCCCGAGGCCGCCGCGGTTTCGATCGAGGTGAGCAGAAGACGCAATCCCAAATAGATCAAATCAATATCGGCCACGGAAATCGTGACGTCGCCGTGAACGACCACGCCCTTGTTCAGAACACGGTCGAGAACTTCGCAGAGAGTGATGTGATTTTCGTCGTCACGCGAATGCTGCGACATGATTTTTCTCCCCCTTTTCCGAAGTCTGCCGATCCCGATACAGCAGGCGGCCCAGCTCGGCGAGGTCGTCGAGGCCGCGCGTCCGGCGCTGCCGGTAAACCAGCGTCTGGTGTTTTTCGGGAAACGCTTCCTGAAATTTGCGGCGGACTTTCGATTCGCGTTGATGCAACGCCGAACATAAGCGGCAATTGCCTGGCGGCGTGGCAAGGTTGACGAACAGCACGGGCGCAGGGATTTTCATCCGCGCGCAGGAGGCGAACAGGTCTTTCGTCTCTTCCAGGGCCATAGCGGTGGGAATGCTCACGCCGTAGAGCGCGGACCGGATGGAGTCATGAAGCATCGCCGTCAAGGTTTTGATGTCCTTGGATATTTCCACGAGGCGCCGCGCAACCGCCGGCAGCCGGAAGATTTTCTTGTATTTCAGAAACAGCCCGAAGAAGGCTTGGAGCCATTGTTCGATCAGTTGCGGGAGTTCAAGGAGCCGAAGCAAGTGTCCGGTCGGCGCCGAATCGAGGATCAATACATCATAGTGGTCCCGCCTCACGCACTCCATGGCACGGGTCAGCGCCATGATTTCGTCGAGGCCTGGCGGCGCAAGGTCCATGATCCTGGCCATCACCTCATGATCGAACGTGAGGTCGAGATCGGGCAGCACGGAAGCG
>JAPLSP010000273.1 GCA_026398575.1 Candidatus Sumerlaeota bacterium
GGTGATTTGTTCCGTCATGAGACGGACATTACATAAAGGCCTCACGTCACAATAGTTAAATTTTCGGGTTTATGAAAATTATTTTCATCACCTACTTCAGGCGGCTAAAGGCATACCAATTTTGAATATGAGCGCCAAGCATTGCACGAATATAGCAGTCATTGCCTTGCAGCGGAGATTGCTGACAATTCTTCGATCGTGAGCACGCGATTATAGAGGCGGATTTCGTCGAACTCAATCGCAACGCCCGTCGCCTTCAGGTTCGCATCATTGCCGATCAGCAGCGGTTGATCGGAATGATGAATGCTCTCGATGCGCGACGTCCCGGCGGCGCCGTTGACGCGCTTCCAGTGGCCTTTTCCTGAAGAGGCGGGATCATCCTCGCGCGCAAGCCACTCAGCGGCAAGGCCTGCGCCGTCGCGCTTCACGATCATCGCCACTTGCAGCCAACGATTCACAGGCAATGTCTCCGCGGCTTTTGAGCAAACCAATGCATTCTTGGCGCCGCCGTCTTCTGAAATCTGTCCGCCGATTCCAAACGCGGCGGACGATGCGCTGGGCGGAATATAAAACCCATAAGCGCGCGATTCGGGATTCTGAAAGCGCCGCTTGTCAAGGAACGGGAGGAACCGCTTTGGCGGCGTATCCACCCGCACGCGCGCATAAACCGTCATCTCATAGGACGGCGAGAGGTCATCCGAATCTTTGGCGCGCAATGCCGAATCCGCCGTCCCAGGGACAATCGCCACTCCATTCACGATTTTTGCGCCTCCCAGAAGAGCGAGCGTATCTTTGTTTTTTCCGGAAGGCGCTTTGTCAGCGAGCGGCCCGCCATTCGCTTCCTCAAAATCCCACAGCGCCACCAAATGCTCGGCGGGTGATTTGCGCTCCTGAGGTTGTCGGGCAGAAGGCTTGGTTGCTTCCTGCGATTTCGGATCTCGCGACGGATTCGCCAAAAAGTACAAATACCCGTCCTCCGCGCCCACAAGCAGATCGCGCACGCCCGTCTTGCCCCAGTCCACGGTCGTCGGGCTGGTGTCATGCCCCGCCAGTCGCTGCGAACTCACGCGGTCGCAGTTGCGGAACGTCCAGACTCCATCCGCGTCGGAGACATTTTTCATGAAGCTGACATTGTAGCTATTCACCAATAAATCCGGCCTGCCGTCGCCGTCCCAGTCCGCGATGCAGAACTTGCGCCGTCCGCTTCCGCCTGCGGCGCCCGCGTTCAAGCGCAACAGTCCATTCCCGCTGTCCTTGACGCCGTGACCTGAATCAAACGTGCAACCGCCTTGCTCTCGGAAAATGCGCTTACCGGGCATCAGAGCCAGTTTGCCGTCTTTCTTCGCGCGTTCGAAGAAGACCAGGTAGCCCTCCGTGTCCAGCATGATGAGGTCGTTCAATCCATCCTTGTTCCAGTCGAAGACAACCGGCGTCGTGCGCCATTGCGTAGCGAGTTCATGTCCCTCCGGCTGCCACCAAACCCAAGCCGGTTTGGGCGGCGCGCCGGGCCAGGCGATTTCAATCGGCTGGTGCGCCATTGCGTAGCGAGTTCATGTCCCTCCGGCTGCCACCAAACCCAAGCCGGTTTGGGCGGCGCGCCGGGCCAGGCGATTTCAATCGGCTGCGCAGCGGCGAGCTTCGGCGACGTGCGCGTGCCGACGTTGCGATACCAGACCACCTTGCCCCAGATCGAGTTGACGATGATGTCCGGCAGCCCGTCGTGATCCCAATCAGCGACGCTGAGTGTCGTATAGCCCCACTTCGCTTCGGCGGGACCCTGGATAGAGCCGTTCGGCCCGGCCATGATGCGAATCGTTTTTCCTTCGGCTTCAAGGTATTTCGGCGCGGCCCACTTCGGCGGATTGCCTCCCAGGTTTTCGATGAAGCCGATATATCCTGCTGTGTTGCCGCAGATTAGATCCTCATCTCCGTCGCCGTCCCAATCGAAACTCACCGGCGTAACGAGCGCGCCGAATTTCACGTCGGCGGCCTCCTGCTGAAAAAATCGCGGCGGAAGGAACTGCGGCATTCCGTCCACGACCTTGCCCGTATTTTCGATCAGCGCCACGCGCCCGTCTTCCTGTCCGACAATCAAATCCGTATCGCCGTCTCTGTCCCAGTCAATCGCCACTGGAACGATCATTTCCAAGTCCATCGTCAGCGGCTTGCCTTGATGCATGAGCCGGCGTCCCGCCGCATAAACCGGCTGCGCGCGCGAACCGGTGTTTTCAAAGTAAGTGAATCCATCCAGGAATTCGCCGCAAACCAAATCGAGGTCACCGTCGCTGTCAAAATCTGCGAAGTTTGGCGAGGGCATCCCAAAGACGTCAATGGGCTTGCCGCCCGCTTCGATCTTGACGGGAGCGGCATAAGCGGGCTTCTCATTGGTTCCCGTGTTGCGCAGGAGATAGACGTAGCCATGCAACGGGCCATGCGTCCATTTGCCTGTGGCGTCGAAGGCGTTGTCCCATCCATACTCCGTCCAATCCTCAACGCCGACGATCAAGTCCAGTTTGCCATCGCCGTCATAATCCACGTACTTCCATTCATTGGCGCGGACGCGATTGGGGTGGATGTTCGCCGGCGGCGGCAGCTTCACGCCGTTCTCAAGTCCGCTTTTCAGGAAGTCCGGATATTCCGTGCCGGGCGACAGCACGCGCACGCGCCCATTCACATAAGAGGGCGAAACATTGCTCGCGCCTTTGCTGATGCGGACGCCGGCTTTGAAGACCGGATACTTCACATTGCCGGAAACGTTTTCAAAAAAATAAACGCCGTTATAGGGCACGTCCGGGCAACTGACGACCAAGTCCAGATCGCCGTCGCCATCGAAATCCATCGGCAGCGGCCACGCCCACAACCCAACGCCCAAGTCCACCGTCAGTCCCGGGTTGTTGTATTGCAGCCGCTGAAAATCGCCGGAATGCGAAAGGGCGGGCGCCAGAAACAGCAGCCCGCCCCATAAGATAAACAACGGATGCAAGCGAATGCGGTTCATTTCTCGCTCTTTTGTTTTTCGTATCTGAAGATGATCAGCCTGGCTGGACGGACGAACTTCGTGCATTTGGAAGGTCCGAAAGGCATGCCCATATTCGATACGATGATGTCGTCGCCGCGCGGCAGGGTTTCGGCCGGTCCGGTCATGTCTTTGAGCGATTTCGCATCGTCATTGATCGCCAGGGTGCGGATCGAGCCGTCCATGGCCAGCGCGTGAGCCGCGTTGTTCATATAGTCGGCCACGATGAGTTCCTTGCTGGCGGGGCGATAGTGCATGCCGTCGGAGGATTTCATCTTGGGCGATTGGCAGAAAACCATGCGCGACTTGGCTTTGCCATTGGGCCCCATCTCATATTTGCAAATGACGCCGTCGCCGAAATTGCCGATGTACATGTTCCCGTCGGGATCGAATTCGATGCCGTCGGCGCCGACGAGAACCTTCTCATTGAGTGTGGTCATCGTCGCGGCCAAATGCGAGTCCAGGTCCAGAGGGCGCTTCATCTCGACGCCCTCTTCATCCAGCCGGAAGCGGAAAACGCCGCTCACCAAAGGCTTGGAACCGGGAATCATTTGCGAATCCGTGACGTAGAGGTAACCGTTGCTGATGGCCAGACCGTTGGCGATCACCAGCCCCGATACCATGACCGCCGCCGAGACTGGTTGGCCGTTTTGCATGCGGACGCGCAGGATGCGCGATTTGTTGTTGGAGTCCACAAACTGCTGGTTATCGGCGATGTATATGTCCCCCGACGGCCCCTGAACAATGCCCATCGGGAAAACCTTGCCGGAAGAAGGATCAACAGGAAGGCGGCAGAACCACTCGATTTTGTTCTCTTTCGAAATTTTCAAAATCCCGCCGGGCTGCGTCTGGTCATTGACGTTCGGCACGGAAAGGACGATGCCGCCGTCAGGAAGCAGGCACATCCCATCCGGCGTGTTGCAGTATTCGGGCAGTTTGATCACCATGCGCTTGCCGGGCTTCACGCCTTTTTCATGGCATTCCCCGTTTTCGCGTTCGAGATGGCAACAGGCGCTCGCGAATAATGCCAGCAGAGCGGCCAGCGCCGCAGTGCGAATGAAGTTGGACATAATGCTCATCGTACATCCTCCCTGTAATTTAATTGTGAGTCCCATTTTTCACGGACCGACGCTCTGAATCAACCCTCAAATTGGGTTTTGCGGCCAAAGAGTGGCGCAGCCAAGTACTCTGAGTTATAAATTCAGTCATGTAATTCCGACTATGAGTGCTATGGGAGCTAATCT
>JAPLSP010000405.1 GCA_026398575.1 Candidatus Sumerlaeota bacterium
CCGCACTCCAAATGCTGGCGCCGCTCCCGTTCGCATGAGTGTTCGAGATGATTTATTGCTTTTGTGTTAGCGAATATGAGTACTAAGGCCGACCGCGGGCGGCAAAAAAAGCCGGCAATTGTGATATATACTGATTCAAGAAGAAAGGAGAGAGCATAATCAAAGCACTACGATGAGATCCATCAGCACAACAACTTCCGTATGCGAGCAATGCGGCGAACTGATCCCGGCGAAGGTGATCACCGACGGCGTTGACGTTTACCTCCACAAGTTTTGCCGCCGTCATGGCGAAAGCCAGGCGCGCATTTATTGCGACGTCGCGCAATACCTGCGCGCGCAAAGATTCGTAAAGCCGGCGTGGAAGCCGCAGACCTTTGCAGGCGTCGTGAAGAATGGATGCCCCAACGATTGCGGCTTTTGCGAGCGCCATGAGCAGCACCTTTGCATGCCGATCATCGAAATCACAACCCGTTGCGATCTGGCCTGCCCGGTTTGCATCAATTCCAGCGGAGCCCCAACAGCTGTTCCGAGTTCCGAGTTCCGAGTTCCGAGTCCCGAACAACCAGTTCCGAGTTCCGAGTTCCGAGTTCCGAGTTGCGAACAGCCAGTTCCAAGTTCCGAGCCCCAACTGCTGCTTCCTGACCCCCGACCCCTGATCCCTGACCCCTGCTCTTTGACCCCTGACCCCCGACCCCTGACCCCTGCTCTCTGGGACATGTCTCTCGATGAATTCCGCTTCATCCTCGACCGTTTGTTGGAGGCGGAACGGCAGGTGGACGTGCTGAATCTTTCCGGCGGCGAGCCGCTGCTGCATCCGCGCTTTCTCGATCTTCTGGATGAAGCGCTCGCTCGCACGAAAATCGTTCGCACCAGCGTTTCAACCAATGGCATGGCCTTCCTGACCCGCCCCGAATTGCTGCGTGAATTGCGCGACCGCAACGTCGTTGTTTCTCTGCAGTTCGACGGCTTCTCCGAGCGGGCATATCAAATCCTGCGTGGACGCGCCTTGCTCGATGAGAAGCGCCGCATCCTCGATATGCTATGCGAAGCCGGCGCCACCACTTCCCTCACGATGACGGCCGCGGCCGGCGTCAACGACGATCAATTTCCCGCGATGCTGGACTGCCTCTTTGGCCGCGACAACATCGTCAGCATGATGATTCAGCCGCTCGCCTTCGCCGGACGCGCCGCCGATCTGGCCGGCGCCATTCCGCGCCTCACGATCCCAGAGGTGGTGCGGCTGCTCGCGGGCGCGGGGCGCCCGGCGGTGAAGGAGAATAATTTCGTTCCACTGCCGTGCAGCAACCCTCTGTGCATCAGCCTCGCGTTCTATCTCATGCTCGAGAGCGGACAGGCCGTATCCCTGAATGAACTGGCCAACGCCGACGTGTTGATGGATTCGATTTCCAACCGGGTGTTCTTTGGCCTCGAGCCCGATGAATATGAAAAACTCAAACAAATGATCTACGATCTCTGGAGCGGACCGTCGGGCGCGGCGCCGGACGGGCGCGAAGTCCTGGCCACGCTGCGCAATCTGCTGAAGCAGATATCCTGTTGCGGCGGGTTCGATCCGCGCCAAGCCTTTCAGATGATGGAGCGCAAAGTGAAGTCCATTTTTATCCACGCGTTCCAGGATGCTCAGACGTTCGATCTGGCGCGCGTCCGCCGCTGTTGTCAGGCCTATCCGCAGCCGGATGGCCGGCTCATTCCGGCGTGCGTGCGCAATGTTATAAAGCGAAAAGCAGACGAATGAATTCCACCCCTATTGAAACCGAAACAGCTGCGTCGGGCGGCCGCATAAAGGTGTTTCTGCGGCGCCACGGCCAGACGCTTTTTGATATTTATCTTTTCTTCGCCTTCTCGGTCTGGGCCGCGTGGCAGACTTATCAGACGTGGACAGAAGGCCGGCTTAACTACGTCGAGATTGCGTTTGCAGTCCAGAACGTCGTCCTAGTGACGCTGATTCTGATTCGCCGGCGCCATCGCGCGGTGGACATGAATATCGCGCGCCAGGCGGTGGCGTTGGTCGCTTTTTGCTCGGGGTTCTTTTTCATGGGGCAGCCGGCCACCGGAGGCAGAATGGCGCTTGCGATCTCAGACGCCGTCATCTTCATCGCCAATGTCCTTGGCCTTATCACGCTGCTGAATCTCGGGCGCAATTTCGGCATCCTGATCGCCTGCCGCCAAGTGACGACGTCCGGCCTCTACGACGTTGTGCGGCATCCGATGTATGGAACAGATATTCTTCTGCGCGTTGGCTTCATGATCAGTCATTTCGGCCTCGTCACTGTCGGCTTGTTTCTCGCTTCCACGGTGTGCTATGTTTATCGCGCGATGCTGGAAGAAAAGTTTCTGAGTCAATATCCGGAATATCGCGAATACATGACGCGCGTGCGATACCGATTTATTCCCGGGGTGTTCTAGCGAGGGGCGGCGGGGCGCGGACTGACACGGACAAACACGGACGGGCACGGACTGACACGGACTGACACGGAATGATAAAGAGGGGGCGCCGCTCTTGAAAACTGAAAACCGAAAACTGAAAACCGAAAACTGAAAACCAGATGTCCTTATGATCTTCCCGCGCAAAGTATATCTCGATCACAATGCCACGACGCCGGTCGGCAAGCCTGTGCGCCGCGTCATGGAGCGCGTCTTGCGCGGCGTTCATGGCAACCCCTCTTCGCTGCACACTCAGGGAAGGACGGCGCGCGGATGCGTTGAGCAAGCGCGCATGCAAGTCGCCGCGCTGCTCGGATGCGCGCCGGAGCAGATGATATTCACCTCCGGCGGAACCGAAGGCAACAACGCCGTGATCAAAGGCGTATTCGCGCGCGCGGGCAAAGGACACATCATCACCTCGCGCATCGAACACGAATCCGTCCTGGGCGCCTGCCAGCAGGTCGAGGCGATGGGCGGCAAGGTCACGTATCTCATGGCGGGCCGCGACGGCCTGGTCAAGCCCTCGGACGTGCGGACGGCGCTTCAGCCCGATACCATCCTGATCTCCATCATGCATGCCAACAATGAGACCGGCGCCATTCAACCGGTCGAGGAGATTGGCGCCATCGCGCGCGAAGCCAATGTGCCCTTCCATACCGACGCGGTGCAAAGTTATGGAAAAATTCCCACGCTGGTGGACAAGATCGGATGCGAGTTCTTGACGCTGACCGCGCACAAGATCAACGGCCCCAAAGGCGCGGGCGCGATCTATGGCCGGGGCGCCGCCAAATGGGCGCCGCTGATTTTCGGCGGCGATCAGGAGCACAGAATGCGCGCCGGAACCGAAGCGACGCATCAGATCGCAGGGCTGGGCGCCGCGGCGGAATTGGCGGCGGCGCGCATGGCGGGCGAATTCGAACGGCTGACAATCCTGCGCAGGCGATTCATCGAAGGATTGAAAAAAGTCCGCCCGGACGCGCGCGTCAACGAGGCGCCCGCCGGCCATCAAATGCCGGGTTCTCTCAACCTGACGTTCCCCGGAGTCGAAGGCATCCGCCTGCTGGCCGGGCTTGATTGCTACGAGGTGTGCGTCTCGATCGGCTCGGCGTGCACGGCCGACCGCGTCGAGCCTTCGCATGTTTTGCTCGGGATGGGAATCTCCGAGGAAGACGCGCTCTCGACGATCCGCGTCAGCATGGGCGCCACGACGTCGGCGCGCGACGTGGACTATGCCGTCGCGGTCATCCGGAAAGTCCTGAAAGGCGATCCCGCAGGATTCGCCTATCTCGATCCGCAGCATCTGGATCAGGAGCGCATTGCAGCCGAAAAGACGTTCTTGATTGATTTGCGTTTTCCTTATGAGCGAATGCTGTCACCGACGATCCCCGGCGCAAAGGAATGGTCGCATATCTTCTTCGAGCGCTATTTCAAACAGATCCCCTGGGATAAGGAAGTTATCCTGATGTGCGGGACGGGTATTTTTTCATTTTCAGCGGGATACAGGCTCGCGCGCGTGGGACATCCGGCGGTGAAAGTGGTTTACGGCGGCTACGCCGCATGGCGGAACGTTCATCCGGAGTTGATAAGAATCTTAAAAGAAGAACGATAAGAGAGACTGCTGTGTGCTTTCACCACAGAGGCACAGAGGCACAGAGAAATGCAAAGAAGATTTAATTTACAGCTCACTGAGGCACTTCTCTGTGCCTCTGTGGTGAATCCTGCAATAGTTAGCAAACTACAATGCCCAAACAGCCGCTTTCAAATGATCTATTCGCGCGCTATGTCAATCCGGAGTTTGCCCGGCTGCTGGCGGAGTTCGATTATGGACGGCGATTTGTCCATGCAAGCGGAACGCGGTTGCGCGATGACGCCAGGCGGGATTATCTCGATTTCCTTGCGGGATTCGGCGTCCATAACATCGGGCACAATCATCCCGCGCTTTGCGAGGCGCTGACGCGGGCGATTGCGTCCTCATCTCCCTCGATGCTCAACATTGACGCGCCGGAACAGCAGGGCGTTCTTGCGCAGCGGCTCAACGGCCTCACGCATCCCGATCTTTGCCGCGTGGCTTTCGCCAACAGCGGCGCCGAGGCGGTGGATATCGCCATCAAGGCGGCGCGCGCCGCGACGGGCCGCCGCGCGCTGGTGGCGTGCGAAGGCGCGTTTCATGGGCTTTCCATCGGCGCCCTCTCCCTTCTTTCCGATTCGTCGCAGCGCGGTTTGTTTGGTCCGCTCTTGCAGGAAGTCGAATGGATTCCATTTGGTGACACCGACAAGCTGGAACATGCCTGCGCGCGGCTCAAGCCTGCGGCCTTTTTCGTCGAACCGATCCAGGGCGAAGGAGGCATTCGACAACCCGCTCCCTCCTTTCTGAAAGATGCCTCCGACATCTGCCGCCGCCACGGCTCGCTGTTTGTTGTGGACGAGATACAAACCGGGCTTGGCCGGACGGGCGCTTTTTTCGCGACGCCATTCCAGGAGGCGCCGCCCGATGCTCTCCTGTTGGGAAAGGCCTTGAGCGGAGGGATGGTTCCGATCTCGGCGGCGATGATGACGGCGGACGTATGGAAGCGGGCGTTCGGCGCGCCGGAGCGCTGCCATCTGAACGCCTCGACCTTTGCCGGAAGCCATCTTGCCACAACGGCCGCGCTTGCGACGCTGGACATCCTGGATCGCGAGGCATTGCCGGCGCGCGCCGCGGCGATGGGGAGGTTGCTCGGCGAAAAACTCAAAGAGCTTGCCGCGAGGCATTCGATCATTCAGGAAATCAGGGGAAAAGGTTTGCTCCAGGGCGTCGTCTTTGAGCGCGCTTCGGGACTGATGATGAAAGCGGTTCCCGCATGGGCGCGCGAAGGATTGTTCGCGCAGGTGATTTGCGCGCTGCTGCTGCGCGACCACGGCGTCATCGCGCAGCCCTGCGGACTCGCGCAGAATGTGCTCCGCGCCGAACCGCCACTGATTGTATCGGAGCAGGAGGTGTTGCGGTTTGTTGCAGCGCTTGACCAAGTTCTTGCTGTTTGTCCCAGCCATTCCTCCGCGCTCAAATCCGCATTCCGCAAGAGCATTCTGAGAGGCGAGCTATGATGGCAATTAACACGCTTGTTTTATTCTTTCCTTCACCCCACAAGATGGAAATTATTGCAGCAACGCACATGTACTGGCTGCCCTTGATTTTCCATGAAGAGTCTTTGCTGTCCAAACTTTTGCCAAACATCACGGTGAGAAATTTTAGCCGGGCTTTAGCCGGCTCCTCATTGCCCCCGGCTTCAGCCGGCGGGAGAGTTCCAGATAGGAAAGAAGGAGCGCGCTTTAGCGCGGCTTCTCGAAATGCTTTAGCAACAAATTCTCTGACCCTTGCTCTTGCTAAAGCCTGTCGAGAAGCCGTGCTAAAGCACGCTCGGAATAAATGTTGCCTGAAGACACCCCTGCTGAAGCAGGGTGCAAAGAAGAGCCGGCTGAAGCCGGCTAAACCAGTTGTCGCATCGCTGAATTAGCTGTTGCCTTTCATTATGGACGGCAGCGGGGAATAATATGACTTTGGATCGCCTAAAGATCGCTCTGCGCACGATGCTTTATCCGGAGGCATGGACGCTGCCGCCGCGACTGCTTAAATCCATGCGCGCTTCTTTGCGTGAACTGCGGCCCGTGCGATCTCCGGTGGGCGACGTCTTGCATCCTTATGCGCCGCCGATTGGGGGGAAAGGATATCGCCGCTATCTGCAGGGGCTGAAGCGCCTGGCCGGCGGCGGACGCACACTGTTCACTGCGCATCTCTCGGTGACCGATGCCTGCCGCAACTCCTGCGCGCGATGCTCAAATCTATCTTTCGCGCGGGCGGATCCGCCGCTCGCTGATATTCAGCGGCTGCTGTCCGATCTGCGGAGAGCCGGCGTCTCTCTCATCTGCTTGACGGGAGGCGAGCCGATGCTGCGCGAGGATTTGCCCGCAATCATCGCTTCCTGCGGCGAGGATATTTCAGTCATGCTTTTCAGCGCGGGACACAAACTGGATTCGCGCGCCGCCGGCGAATTGCGCTGCGGCGGATTGGAAATGGCTTATATCAGTCTCGATCACTATCGGCGCTCGGAGCATGACCGCATCCGCGGTCGCGACGGCGCATTCAAGGAAGCGGTTCAGGCCATCGAAGCCTGTCTGGCGGCGGGACTCTATACAGGAGCGCAGGCGGTGGTTGAGCCGGCGTTGGCGACGGCATCTGAAATGAATCGCTATCTTGAGTTCTGCAAGAAACTGGGCGTTCATGACGTGATGCTTCTCGAGCCTGTGCCCGTGCGCGCGGCGGACAGTTGCGAAGCGCTTTCTCCCGCGCAGCAGCGGCTGCTGGCGGAATTGCAGACCCGATCCGTCCGCGATCCCGCTCTTCCCAAAGTCACCAGCATGACGCGGATGGAAAGCGCCGAGTGCCTGGGATGCCAGGCGGGATTTTCTTTCATTTACATTTCGGCTGGGGGGGAAGTTTTCCCATGCGACCTCGCGCCCCTCTCATTCGGAAACGCTTATGGCGAAGAGCTGGGCGCCATTCTTGCCCGTCTTACCGAGCGTTTCCCATGTCCCGACGATCAATGCCTCGCATTGAGAATCAACGACCGCATGGGCTTCGCTGCGCCGCGCCCTTTTTCATGGGAGATGCTGCCCCGCTTGGATTCCGGCGATTCCGCCGCTGTTCCGCCAAAAATGATGGACTGGCTGCCGCCGGCCGCGACGCGGCAAAAAGCAAAAATTCCGATGGACCTATAGGAGCCGCTTATGACGCTGCCGCTTGTTACGAATGAGGAGAAGAAAAAAGTATGGGAAACCTATCGCGCCGGGCGGCCGATCCGCGTCCCGCTTCGTTGGAACGTCAACCCCCGCATCCTTCTGCTCGATCCCGATCTCAATCCGGAGCGATATGATTTCGAGGCTTATTTCAATGACCCGCGCGTTCACCTCGCGGCGCAGGCGCGTTTTCAGGAATACGTCGCAACGACGTTGAATCAATATTGCGATGGCCCGACCGGGCTGCCCGCTGAATGGACCTTCAGCCTCAACACGCAGAATGTTTTTGACGCCGCGTATCTCGGCGCGCGCGTGGTTTATGTCGCCGGACAAGTTCCCGACACAACTCCGGCCTACGGCATAGATGACGTGGATATCTTCCTGCGGCGCGACTTTTCGCATCCGCTCGATAATCCGTGGCTGAAGGAGCGATTGGAGTTCCATGCCGCGCTGACAAACGAAGCGCGCACGTTCACCTATCTCGGGCGGCAGGGGAAAGTCGCGCCGTTTCTGCTATCGTTTGACGGCCCGCTGACGGCGGCGCTCATGCTCTTCGGGCAGGATATCTTCAGTTATCTGGTGATGGAATCGGACAAGGCGCGGCGGCTGCTGGAAACGATTGCGCGCGCCTGTTACGTGCGCAACCGCGCGCTGGCGGAACTGGCGGGGGCATGGCCTCCCGCGACGGGCGATGGTTTTCTGGCGGACGACGCCGTGCAGATGATCGGGACCGATCTCTACCAGGAGGTCGTCCTGCCGTCGCATGAAATCTGGTTTGAACAGCTTCGGCTCGATGCGGCGGCGCCGGGGCGCAACTACATGCACCTGTGCGGCAATGCCACGCGCCATTTCCCGCTTATATGCGAACGGCTGGACGTGACGTCATTCGACACCGGCTTTCCCGTGGATCATGGCCGTTTGCGGCGCGAGCTGGGGCCGGAGGTCGAGATCAGCGGCGGCCCTGAAATCGGCGTGATCATGAATGGAACGCCCGCGCGCTGCGCCGACCGCGCGCGCGAAATTCTGCAATCGGGAATCATGGCGGGCGGGCGCTTCATTCTTCAGGAAGGCAATAATCTGCCTCCGCGCGCGCCGCTAAAAAATCTGAGCGCAATCTATGAGGCATGTTTGGAACACGGGCGATACGCGTTCGCCGCCAAGCTATAAAGTGGCGCCCATCCTTTTTTCCTGAAGAGCGGCAAATATTCATTGCCTTCGGGCGCGACGTGCGGCATAAATCCGGCATGATATTTGAGTGAAGATAAAAATTTATCCTTCGGAGGGCCTTGCCATGAAATGCGCTCGTACAAGCGGATTCACCCTGATTGAGCTGTTGATCGTCATTGCGATCATCGCAATCCTGGCTCTGATCGCCATTCCCAATTTCCTCGAGGCACAGACGCGCTCGAAGGTTGCGCGCACTCTGACGGACCAGCGCACGCTCGCCACGGCGCTCGAAGCCTACTTCGTGGACTACAATGGCTATCCCTATCCAAAAAGCAGGAGCTACTATATCGAATACGCCTGGGAGTTGACCACGCCTGTCTCCTATATTACCTCCGTGCGCATGCGCGATCCTTTCAACATACAAGCCACCGCCACAAGCAGATCTTATACTTATGAGAACTACGCCGGCGACTGGGGCGACAATGTATTCAAGACTACCCCGGTCCACACGGTCACACCGCCCGAGAGCATGATGAAGCAACAATACACCCTCACAAGCGACGGTCCGACGCAATTTCGGGTTTATATGGAGCACTATCCTTACTACAAAGTGTATAAGAACGACACAAACAGCTTGGGGGGATTGCCATTGCCAGTTTATATCAACATGCCTTATGACCCGACCAACGGAACGATCAGCAAGGGCGGCATTGGCCGCGGCGGCGGCGAGATCGTCACCGGCGTTTTTGGAAAAGAATAGGCGCGGTTTTTTGCCGGCTCGCTTTTCAAGCGCATTCGGCGTTCGATCTTTAGATCGCTGGCAGGCGAAACTAAAGTTTGAACGCCGATTGTCTTTAATGCCATAAAGCTCCGGCTTCGATTTTGAACGGGAGTTACGCGTATGAATCCAAGATTTATTGCCCGGTGGTCATTGTCCGTCCTCATTCTTTCCATCATTTCTCTATGCGCATTCCCGGCCTGGCCTCAGGGCAAGGCGGCTCAAGCCGGCGCTCAGGGAGGCAATAAGACCATGAATTTTGAGTTTGCGTCCGACGCATTCGCCGCGGCGCCCAAAGACGCTTCCGCAGGCATAAATCTGATTCCGTGGCCCAAAACGCTGACGCCCGCATCCGGGGCGATGGAACTTGGCGCTGAAAGCCGTATCGTTGCGGAAGACGGCTCGCTCCTGCCGTTGGCTAATATTCTAGCGGATGAGATCCGCTGGTTGACGGGGCGTCGCCTGAAGGCCGAGCAAGGAACCGCGCGCCCCGGAGATATTGGATTGCAAATTTTCCCGGCGCTCAAAGGCGAAGCAAGCCAGCTAAAGATTGATGACAAGGCAATCGCCGGCGGGGCGGATTACGGCGGCGTGGCGATGGCGAGCGCATCCATTCTCCAGTTGCTCCGGTTGGAGGGCGAAGGCGGCGCCATGCGGATTTTTCTGCCGCGCCTAGCCATCGAGGATGCGCCGTTTGTTTCCTATCGCGGGCTGATGGTGGACGTCGCGCGAAAATTCCACAGTATCGAGACGCTCGAACAATGCGTGATCCTGTGCCGGTTCTATAAAGCTCGCTATCTGCAATTGCACCTGACTGACGATCCGGCCTTCACCTTCCCCTCGACCGCCTATCCGCAATTGACGGCAAAAAATTGGGAGGGCGGCTTGTTCTATTCGCTCGAGGAGTTGCGCCATCTCGAGCGTTTCGCCTCCGAGCGCGGCGTCGTCATCGTCCCAGAATACGAAATGCCCGGCCATTCCGGCGCCGCCGTGCGCGCGATGCCGGACCTCTTCAAGGCCAGTCCGAAACACCACGCCACCGTCAACTTCGCCAACGACAAAGTCCTCCAAGCGCTCGATACGATCATCGCCGAGATGTGCGACGTCTTCAAATCCACGCCTTACTTTCACATTGGCGGTGACGAATGCGACCTGACATATTGCCATGAGAATCCCGATTTTCAGGAGGCGTTCAAGAAATACAACCTCAAGAACTCGCACGAGCTCTATCGCTGGTTCGTCGTCCGGATGAACGAGACCGTCAAAAAGCAGGGCAAAAAAACGATCGTATGGGAAGGCTTTCACCCGGAGCCGAAATCGCCCATCCAAATCCCGAAAGACATCATCGTGATGGAATACGAATGTCCGTTCTATCCGCCGGAAAAACTCGCACAGGATGGCTATACCTTCATCAACGCCGCCTGGACGCCGCTTTATATCGTCAACAAGCATCGCTGGTCGCCCGACAAGATTTATGCGTGGGACCTCTATACGCTCGGGCAGGTTTCGAGCGGTTACTCGCGCACGCAATGGCATAAAGTCCCGCCGACGCCGCTCATTATCGGCGCGCAGATGTGCGCGTGGGAGCAGCCGGAGGCCGTCGAAATCGCCAGCGTGCGCAGCCGGCTGCCGGCGATGAGCGAGCGGATTTGGAATCCTCAAGCCGGGCGCGACTACAAGGATTTCGAAGCGCGCTTCAAGGCGTCCGATGCGCGGCTCGAACGGCTGATCCATTGCGTTTCGTTTCAGCCTGAAGGATTGGCGCAACCGGGCAAAGACGAATTCGACATCAATCTTTTCCACGAGCCAATGACCTTGAAGATGAGCGCGCGCGCGAAGGACGCGCAGATTCACTATACGCTTGACGGCAAGGCGCCGTCGCCGTCTTCGCCGCTTTATGCCGGGCCGATAAAAATCGAGAAAGACACCGTTGTTCGCGCCGCTGCGTTTGACGCCGCCGGGCGCCGCCTCGGATACATGACGGGCGATAGTTATTACTTCGAGAAAAAAACGGAACCGAACCTTGCCACGGGCAAGCCGGTGACATGCTCGGGCGGAACGCAAGGCCCGCAGACGCCGGAGCTGGCGGTGGACGGAAACCTGAAAGACATTAATTCGAGCTGGTGGGCTGCGCCCTGGCCGCAATGGATGCAGGTGGATTTGCTCAGAGCTTATGACGTGGATCGCATCCAAGTTTATCCCTATTGGGATGGCCGCCGTTATTATCAATACACCGTCGAGATTTCAGCGGATGGCAAGGAATGGGCGCGCGTCGGCGATATGAGCCAGAACACCAAACTCTCAACCTCGAAAGGCGATGAATTCAAATTCCCCAAGCGGCCGGCGCGCTATGTGCGCGTCAACGTGCTCAAGAACAGCGTCAACGAAGGCGCACATATCGTGGAGATATTGGTTTTCGAGGCGGCTGAAAAAAAATAACACGATTAGCGATATCGTCGTTACCCCAAAAAACTCGGCCAAAGAAACATGAAAGGCCGCATGAAAGCGTGATTCCCAATTCAGAAATGACAAGGAAGTTTCTTATTAGTGTTCATTCGTGTTCATTAGTGGTTCCCCATCGCGGAAAAATTGCTGATAGATGATTCTGGCGTTATTGGCATTCAAAATGAAACCGCTTGAAAGAAACCACTAATGAACGCTGATGGACACTAAGAAAGGCAAAAATTCTCACGCTTAACTCGCAAGCAGACTCACATAACCAGGAGGTAGTGAATGCGCTTTGAGCATTTCGGAATTAATGTGCCGGACGCCAGGGCGATGGCTGAGTGGCTGGTGAAGCATTGCGGGATGCGCGTGCTTCGGGCGATAAACACTGCGCCTTATACATGTTTCCTCGCCGATGAACGCGGGATGTCCGTCATCGAGATTTACACCAATCCCGCCGGACCGATTCCAGACTATTCCCGGCAGCATCCGCTGCAATTCCATTGGGCTTTTGCGGTGGATGATCCGGATGAAGTCAAGGACCGGCTTGTAGCAGCAGGGGCGTCGGTCGTGGAGGAGATTTGGCTGGAAGATGGCTCGCATCTCTTCATGCTACGCGATCCATGGGGCGTGCCGCTACAGTTGTGCAAGCGCACCAAACCGCTATAAATAAGTATTTATAGTCATTAAATAAAATACATATAGAAATATATAAACTATAGTGTGCAATTAG
>JAPLSP010000712.1 GCA_026398575.1 Candidatus Sumerlaeota bacterium
GCTGATTTACTCCGCCGGGCCGCATGGAATCATTGCCGGCGCGACGACGCAGACGGTCCTGCACGGAGAGGACGCGACGACCGTGACGGCGATTCCGGACGTTGGCTATCACTTTGTTTCGTGGAGCGACGGCGTAAAGACCGATTCGAGGCAGGACTTGCATGTCACAACGAATATTGCCGTGATGGCGTTTTTCGTAATCAACCACTATGAGCTGACCTACTATGCCGGCCCGGGCGGCACGGTGGACGGCGGCTCGTCCGTTACGCAGATGGTGGATCACGGGGCGAACGGCGCGACGGTCACGGCCAGCCCGGACGCGGGGCATCACTTCGTCGGCTGGAGCGATGGCGTGATGTCCATGAGCCGTCAGGATACGAACGTTACGACCGGCCTCATTGTGACGGCGGATTTCGAGGTCAACCGTTATTCGCTAACCTACGGCGCGGATGCGAACGGCAGGCTTGCAGGCCCGACGTCGCAATCGGTTCCATATATGGGCGCCGGCGAAGCGGTGACGGCCATTCCGGACTTCGGCTATCATTTCATTCGATGGAGCGACGGCGCGACCAGCAATCCGCGCGTGGACGCGAACGTGAAGGCCGATATCTCAACGACAGCCAGTTTTGCCCTCGGCGATTACTCGCTGATCTATATCGCCGGCCCGGGCGGCACGCTCGATGGCGTGACCTCGCAGGCGGTTCCTCAAGGCGCCAGCGGCACATCGGTAACCGCCGTTCCGAATCCAGGTTATCACTTCCTTCAATGGAGCGACGGCGTGACCTCGAACCCGCGCACGGACGAGAATGTGATGACCGACATCTCCGTGACCGCCCTGTTCCTGACCCACGACGCCCTGCTCGAGGGGATCAAGCGCTATCTGCTCGGCCTCGGTCCTGCCGCCGTCGGCTATGACCGCAACCGCGACGGCTGCATAGACGCCGCCGATCTGCTATATGCCATTCAAGAGCCCCGGTAACAACTTAAGCATCTAAAAATGGGTTCGTTTCGCAATTTTTAAGTTTTTCGCGTTCGGTCAAAATTCTGTTTGATCAAATATGCCGCTTCGCGGCCTAGTATTCGTGTAATCCTGTAATCCGTGGTTAAAATCTTACCACGGATTACAGGATTACACGGATAACAAGAAACGACAATATCCTGTCATTCGGCGTGCAATAATGCCATCATGTCAGCATCATATTTCAGCAATTTTATGCGTAATGAGAAACCGCTGAGGAACGCTAATAAACGCTAATGGCTAAGGTAATTCCTTTGGGGGAACTTGCAGGCGGAAAGCGAAACTACAAAAGCATAGAGAGATTCGGCGCTTTGCTGCTTGGGGCGCTATTCGACTATGCCGAATGGCGGCAAACGCTGTGGGAAGGACTGGATGTTGAGACCATAAGCCGAGCTGCAATGGTCGCAAGAAAAGCCAGAAATGCCTATTTCAAATCCTGCCTCCGCCCGCCTGCCCGCCGAGCAATCACAAGAAATCGGCAGTAAGCCAAAAGTAAAATGACCTATCCCCTTTATTGAAACACTACGAAATTGGCGACGGCGAGGTGGTCAGCGAGGAAATAAGGATCCCCGTCATCCCCGATCAGCGTCCCAATCTTGCGCCCGTTGATCCCATCGTCACTTCAATCTTCGAAATAGGTATCAGCGGGCAGAGCGGCGGGCAGAGCGGCAGGCGGACTTTTCACCTGTGCCATCCTCATCCGCAATCCAATTCCAAGGTCATATCCCTCGTCGCCGAGGCTATCGGCGTCAAAGACAAGATCAGATTGCCATACATTTCGGCGCTGCCGGAGCAGCTAACCTGGACCGAGAAGATGATGCTCCGATCCCTGAAGCCGTATCTGCCGTACATGAACGAGGCCTGCGCCTTCGATCTGACGAATACCAGGTCCATCATCCCCGATTACGACTCCCGTTTCCCTCCCATCACGCTGGATTACTTACGGAAGGTTATTGAGTTTCAGAGGCATCAGGAAAGAAAAGAGCATTAAGACTAGCCAAGAGATGGAGAGTATTGGTGGCCTGAGATTATTTACCTGTCCCCTTTTTAAAGGAATCTGGGTATTTTGGCGGTGGGGTCAGATCGTCGCTGCGCGGCTAATCCGAAGTCGCCCTCCACGCTCTTATTAGCCCTGGCTTACGAATGCTGGATACCAAAGGCATCCAGAATCTGCGCTCCAAGTTCACCGCCTCGCCCACCTGTTGCCCTTCTGCGAATCACAATAACTTTGAGCCGCTGAGCCCACGCGTAGTCGATCTCCATGTACTTTCCAGTGTAGATGACGATGGGGAGACGCGACAGGTCGGAATCAGTGCGTACCAATTCTGCAAGGCGAAAGCCAGCCTTGGTATCACCCTTCTCGGCCAGATCGATCACTAGCCCATCAAGGCTATCCCCCTGACCGATAATCTCAGTGCGTACGTCCGCGATCCGAGGAAACGCCAGCGGTATACGAACCCCTTCTATGGTCTTGCCTTGATACTGCCCACCTGTAAGATCGGCGATGTTCTGGGCCAGCCAGTGGGCGACGCTCGCCTTGCTCTCGCGTTGATCATCAACTACGACTAGGTACTTCATCTATGTCTCCTGTTCTCTGTTTGTTGGGAGTTGCAGATCAACCGTCGTTCCTTGCCCCTGTATGCTCTCGACGCTGATTGTGCCCTTGTGGACACCGACAGCAAAAGCGACAACCATTGTGCCGAACCCGGGAGCATGTGAAGTTCGGCCCAAGCCAGTTGGGTCCGAGTATATCTCGCGCGTAGCTACAAGTTTGTGAGGTGCCATTCCTACACCATTGTCAGACACGAGGAACCGCGTACGCGATTCATTCGCTTTTGTGTCAAGGCGAACGGTCAACTTCACGTCGTGACGAAATGTCCAGCTCTCGTTCTTTTCTACGACTGCATGCACAATCGCGTTCTCCATTAGATTCCGCATAGCCCGATAGAGGAGGTTGGGGTCGCCGATCATCGGGCATGACATGGTGCCACAGTCGGAATCACACGCAATATTGCTCGCCCTTGCAAGTGGATCGACGGCAGCAAGAGCACGCTTCACCACGTCTCGAAGGTCGAAAGACTCCCAAGGGTTGAACTTCCCATTATCGGCAATCGCCCCTGGCTCCCGTGGAATGTGGGCTTCCCGATATGATTCTACGGCGGTAGACGGGTCCACCTCACATAATCGGATATAACGACCTAACTCAACGCATACGTCTGCCCAACTCAGGCTGTCAGCGATTTCAACGGAGATGTCCTCAGCGATACTGGCAGCAGCACCGTCCACCAATTTGCGCAATCCAGAAATCGCCAACTCTGCGGCTTCCAGTGATTTATAAACCTCATGGGCCTCCAAGTTAAGCGACATTACATTGGCAGCAAGGTTAGTGGCGACCCTTTTTGCGTCCAAGAATTCGGACAATTGGCAGACGATCGAGATGTTACGAGCAAATGAGTCAATCTCAGGGAGCACCTCATCCACATGTGCCTGCGACACCTCTTGACCGCATAGACTCACAGCGCCCCACAGTTCGCTTCCCTGAAAAATCGGCACACACACCACGCTTCGCCACGGCGTTGTTGGTATGACTCCCACATCGCGGCAGTCCTTAGATGCGAAAGGAATTCCGCTGTGCAAGACCAAACCGGCGACTCCTTCATGATCAGCGAAAGGTACGGCATGATATTCCTTATCTAGGTCGAGTGGTGCAAAAGCAATCGTACGAAACTGCCGGGATGCACGCATGTGTTGAAGCACGTAAACTGCTCGCCAGTTTGCGTTACCCAAATAAATGTGCGCGAGCTCGGACACCATCCTTGCGGCAATCCCAGCAAGACTCGCCCCGGGTTCCGTCAACGTGCGCAACAATGTTTCCGCCTGATTAAGAGCACTGAGTTTATGCTGATACTGGCGCGCCAGGTTTGCCTTGAAGAATGTGGAACTCAGCAAAGCAGCAATTCCCGCTAGCAGCTCTACTTCCGAACCGTCGAAGTCTGGGTCGCCTTTGAGACGCACTGCTCTGATGACGCCCACTGTTACGCCACTTCGCGCCCGTATCGGGACGCCAAGGTATGACTTGGTGGCATCCAAGTCCTCGATCTCCTTCACTTTGTGTATCCATTCTGGTGTATAGGGGTGTGCGGGGTACTGAGTCGCCTCACGCACATCTGAGATATGAAGCACCTGCCCAGTGTCATAGACCCATCCAGTCAAACCCTCCCCCCGCCTGTAAGAGACAGATCGTGGCTCTCTCTCGAGTGCAACGGGCAATTGTACCATCAGAGGATCGAAGGTCGTAGCGACGAGCCGAATAGACCTATCGGAATTTGGACCTTGGTCTCGCGACTCGTCTTCCTGCAAGAAGATTGATACGGCTGCTGGCTGAAGATAATCTCGGATCGTGTGTGCAACGGCAAGTTGGTCATCGGCGACATCAATCACACTGAGAAGAAGATTCTGTGAGATGGCCTTCTTCTGGATTAGGCGTCCAATCAGATCCGCGAAATGCCTCATCCATGCCCGGACATTGGCGATGTGTTCGGACGATACGCGAGGAACAAGAAGAAAGCCGGCTAGGAGGTCGTCCATATCCAAGTTGCAGTTGATAGCCAGCATGCGGACTTGACGCACGGTCGCCGACGTTGGGGCTACCTCCTGCGGAAGTACCTGTCCAGCGAAGAAGACCCCGATGAAGTGTATCTCTCCGGCTATCGTGCAGTAGATGGGTTCGCAGAAGTCCATTAAGCCAGCATGACATGGGTATGGGTCACTCGCCGACTTGTCGCCTGCAATCAAAGCCTTGATTTTGTTTCGATCACAGGCTTCGCAACGAATCCGCCCTTCTGGCGTCTTGGAGAGGAGGGAGCAAACAGGCCCGTGGTGGGCGGGTGTGCCTATTCTCTCGCCGGTCGGTGTGAATATCCCTGACCCAACCTTGCACACGTTGCCAAAGGACTCCAAGAGAGCCTGCAACATGTCTGCGCTGACCATTTCCTTGAGATAAGTGTTGTTGATTATCATTTGGATGTCACCCTAAAATATGCAGCCAACAATAATTCAGACTGACCCGCAGAAGATACGTCTTTTTTTGATTCTGTCCTCGTGAGGCACCTTTGGATTTCGTCCCGAAGGCGGGACAAAACCCATTCTTTTTGAACTTGCTCTCCTCCTCCAGTCACCTATCCCGGCATGTTATGCGGATGGGCTTATGATTCGCATTTTCGAAGACCATTCACCGGGCTGCGCGCTAGCAGTCCTGCGAGTGAGGGCATGGGTGTAAATCATTGTGGTCTTGAGATCGGTATGACCAAAGGGCTCCTCCTCCGTTCGGAGTTTTGCTTTTGCTGCAAACGACGGCATCCGGGCAGACTCCATCAGGATAAACATTCACCACAAGACATCCACATTTCGCGCCTGGAGCAAGCCGACAGTCAAGCAGGATATCACTGCGTTTCTTCGGATGGGTATGTTCCAGAATTCCGGCGCCCTTCGCCACCATCGGGCCTTGCGCCGATGGAGCGATGGTTTTGCTCTAGAATGGTATTCCCTTTGTATCCTTCGCCACCGCCGGGCCTTGTGCCGGTGGAGCGATGATTTTGCATCGGCAACGAGCGATTTGGCGCACAATCATCGCCCCACTGGCACAAGGCCCAGTGGTGGCGGTGAGGGAAGAGCGTTCGCGGCTAGCCTGAGTTTACGGGTTAAGTTTCCGGAAAGCGGGATATATCCTTACTGTATAATAAATTACCAGCTCTCAGGTTGTATTACCCTTCCGAAGCAAGTATATCTGCGATCTGAAGGGCCTCGGCCAGCTTTTTCTGGCGGGGAGACATGCGGCTGAGGGTGATGTGATCTTTGCGCCCGCCCAGGGTTTGGGGCGGATAGATGACCGCCACCTCGCGAATATCGTTCAGCTCATCGAGCAGCGCCAGCAGCGGCAGGTCCACGCCTGCCTGAAGGGCGACTTTGCGGGCCAGGCATGACAACAGCAATGCCAGAACACAATACAATCCGTGGACGCGCAGTTTGCCGTCGGTCCAGTGATAGGCCGGCTGCCAGCGCAGATAATCCACGTCTTTCATGTTGCGAAATGCCTCCTCGATGCCGGACAGGCTGCGATAGGTTTCCACGATCTGCCGCGCGTTCCAGTCGGCATGGGTGGAAACGATCAACGTGCGCCCCAGGCGGTCCCGGCATATTTGGTCGAATCCGGCGTGGTTGACCTGATAGCGGATCCGCGGCGTTTGGGTCTTGGCGTCTTCGGTGATCTCGACGTCAAACACCTCTTTCATGAACTGGCCCGAAAGGATGGCGTTGACGCTCTTGCGCAGCGAGGCGGCCGTGGGCCGTTTCCTTCGGGGGGTTTTGCCGCTGATCCAGCGTTCGATATCTTTGGCCAGATCCAGCAGTTTTTTCTGGCATTTGACCATGCTTTGCGTCAGGCCATGGAGTTGCTGGGTGTAGAAGCTCTCGGTGTAAGCGACCACGGCCCGGCAGGGTTTGCCCCAAAACTCTTCGGTCGTCTCGAATGCCTTCGTGCCCGGCAGCCCCGGCAGCGGCTGCAATTGCGCCATGGGCGTTGCCAGCAGATCGCGCCGGCCACTGGCCGAAACCGCCGTTACGAAATGCTGCCCCATGGCGATGAGCGCTTCCATGGCCTCGGCGCTGACGTTGCCCTTGTCAAAAACCAGCGTGACATCGCCGGGGCTTGCCACGGCTTTGCGATAGCGGTCCAGCAGGTCGCGCATAAGGCTTGGGAAAAGACTCACATCGGTGATGTTGCCGTCATAGACTTGGTGGAGCACGGGGATTTGAAAATCGCGCGTCAGAAGCAGCGCCAGGCCGTACTGGCGCAAGTCGTTACGGTGCTGTTTGTTGCAGCCCCGCTGAGCCAGGTGGCAGCGGTCGTTGACCGTGGCGATGTAGGTGTAAAAATTCGTCGTGTCGTACAGCAGCAGGCCGCTGTCCAATCCGAAATTCGTCTTCACGGAGGCCAGCACGCGCTCTTGAATTTGCACAATGTGGCTTTCCTCGATGCGGTCCATGTGATCCCAGAAACGCTGGCTTGAAAACGCCTCGGCGCCGTAACCCCACAACCGGCGCAAAACGGTTTCCTCGTACCAAGCGCCCATGGCCAGTTTGCTGCACGGCTCGATCGCCCGATTGAGGGCGGCTAAAAGAATATACTCACCGACCGAAGGCCCTTGTTCGCGCTTCGGGACGACGGCATTGATGATCTCGGTCAAACCCAACCGTTGGGCAATACGCGCCAGCGCGGCCACGCCGCCGGTTTGATAAATGACGGTCTCTTTAGGCTTGGGCGGCGTTACCGAGTCGGCGCGTTCCACCATCCCGTCGAGGGTTCCCAGATATTTCTGCCAAGTAATGCGCGGCTTTCCATCCACCCGCTTGCATTCCACCGCATAGTAGTACCCGCGTCCCTTTTTGATCTTCTTGACAAGGCTGGCCATAGCGCCCTCCGCAAACAGGATTTGCAGTAGGGTAATACATAACCGGCCCATGTCAAGCTAAATATTCAAATTAATTGGCATAAATACAATTTTATTGGGACAAAAAGGAGGGTAATACTTTTGGGCTATGGAAATATGCCTGAAAACAGGGCGTTTGCAGGCGTTTGCAGGGGGTCAGATGTGCTTAAAGCGTAAACTCAGGCTAGAGCAAAACCATCGCACCATCGGCGCAATGCCCGATGGTGGCGAAGGGCAATGGAATTCTGAATTACGCCCTGCGCCCTTATCTTCCAGCCTTCCGGCTTGACACTTCGAGGGCGGATACGTAGCTTTCCGCCTCTTTGCAGCGGCATTGACAGGAAATATTGAGGTTCATCAATGCGCGCCGGATAATTTTTACGGGGCAGCTGGCGCAATGGGAGCGAAAGACCTGAGGCATGTATATTCGCAATCGCATATTGGATCTTTTTCGCAACGGCAGAGCTCGGGTATTCAGCGCCGCCAAGCAGGAGATTACTTCCGCGCAGCTGCTGAGCAGCTTCGGCGCCATCCGCAATTATATCCGCGATCATGTCCCCGCGAAAGGGAAGGTCGCGGTTCGCCTGCCTTACGACTACCATCAATTGCTGTGCGCCTACGCCTGCATGGAATCGGAGCGGGTCTATATTCCGCTCGAACCGGCATGGCCTGAGAATCGCATCGAGCAAATCCGCCTTTCCTCGCGCTTCGATCTGCTCATTGATGAAGCGCTTCTTCCTGAAATTTTGGCGACACCCTTCACTGGCCCGCTGGCACCCACGCCATCGCAGCCGGATGCGGAATCCATCCTGTACACGATCTATACCAGCGGTTCGACGGGCGAGCCCAAGGGCGTGATGATCTCGCGACGGGCGTATGAAAACTTTCTGCGGTTCCTGGATGGATACTATCCAGAGGTCACTCATCAGGACCGCCTGCTGATGGTCGCCAAGTTCACGTTCGACATGTCGCTGCTGGACATCGCGATGTTTCTTATTCGCGAGATGTCCATTTATTTCTCGCGCTCGAATGGCGACGCCTTCCGGCTGGCTTATGAGATCGAAGAATACGGCGTCACGTGGATTGACACGGTTCCCAACTTGGTCGTCTTATTGCTCACCGACGGGGTTTATTCGCGCGCGGATCTCTCATCGCTTCGCTTCCTGGTGATCGGCGGGGCGCGTTTCCCGTGGAAGCTGCTCGAAGACATCAAGGCCAAGCTGCCGCCGCCGTTGCTGGTGTATAATGCTTATGGTCCGACGGAGGCCACGGTTTACACTCATTTCAAGCGGCTGACGCGCAACGCCGACGAAGACGGCTATCAGGACACCGTCACGGTCGGCCAGTGCGCGATCAACGTCGAATGCCTGCTGCTGAATGCGCAAGGCGGGAAGATAACGCAACCGCACACCCCGGGCGAAATGCTGCTCGGCGGCGCTCAACTGATGAGCGGATACTGCAACGACGCCGAGCGTACTGCGATGGTTTTGAGGGAGATCGGCGGGAAGACATACTACCGCACGGGCGACGTTGCGTTTTTCGACCGCAAGGGCGACTACTACATCACGGGGCGGATGGATGAGACCATCAAGCGCCGCGGCTATCGCATCAACCTGCTGGATATAGATTCCTACATTCACAAAATCAAAGGCGTGCAAAATTGCATCACGCTGGCGTATCCGGCGGAAAGCATCGAGCATCTGCTCATCACGGTGATCATCCCCACGCCGGGCGTCGCGCTGGAACGACATGCGCTCACGGCGGCGATGGGGCAGGACCTGGTCGAGTATCAGATTCCGGACCTGATCGAATTCGCCGATTCCTTCCCGGTGAATAATTCGGGCAAGATCAGCCGCAGAGATTTGATGCAGCGCTATCAGCCGGTCGCCGACGCCGCCATCAGCGAGCTCCAACTGACCAGCAAGAATACATAATGTAAAATGTAAAATGAGAAATGAGAAATGAGAAAAGCAAATGAGAAATGAAAAATGAGAAATGAGAAATGTAAAATGAGAAATGGAAAATGAGAAATGTAAAATGACAATCCATCCCGGCAACGGTATTATTCAGCTCTGTGTTATTTGCCTACCGCGCGCGGGCTCATTTTCAATTTCTCATTTCTCATTTTACACTTTACATTGATAACAAGGACCCAGCACATGACCCGGAGTGAAATCACAGACCGCCTGACCCTGGTGTTCCGAAATATTTTTTCGGACAACTCCCTGACCTTATTCGACGAGATGAAGGCCCGGGACGTCGCGTCGTGGGATTCGATGAACAACGTGCGGCTTGTCCTGGCCATCGAGGCGGAGTTCGGCATCAAGTTCAGCCTGCGCGAAATCAACAACCTTCAGAACGTCGGCGCGCTGCTGAGCCTGATGGAGAAAAAGATCCGTTAAGCAGTCATACTTGAGATTATGATCTCATAGATATCTCGCAAATTCTCATGCAGGAAGAGTAGATTCATGCGGATAGGAGCGGCGCCAGCTTTTGGAGTATAAGAGCGGAGATTCTCGCTCCGCTGCGAACTCCCGCTTGCCGCCTTCTTTTTAGCGCCAGGGCCATTGAATCGCCAAAAAGAAGGCGGCAAGCCTCCTTACTCCAAAAGCTGGCGCCGCTCCTGAGCGCATTGTTTTCGTCGCTTGGGCAAAAATACGTCACTGGATTTATGACTCGGAGCACTAAGCCGCCAACCCCATGCAAGTATGCAGCATTGAGTTCATTTCAGCCGTCGCCATCCTGGCGGCGTTTTATTTTTATCTGCCCTCGGTTTTGTGGCGGCAGGCGCTGCTTGCGTGCCTGAGCGCCGTCTGCCTTTATCTCCTGATGCCCAACTGGGAATCGTCCGCCGTGCTGGGCGCGGTTTTGCTCAGCGGGTATGGAACGGGCAAGTTGCTGCGCAAGCATCCGAGCAAAATCATCCTCTCGATTTACCTTATCCTGTTGGTGGCGGCTTTTGTTTACCTGAAGAAGTACACCTTCCTGCAATGGCTTTACCCCCGGATTGTATTCGCAAACATGCTCTCTACGGTGGGGCTGAGTTATATTCTCTTTCGCCAGATTCATTTCCTGATCGAGCAAATCCAGGGCGCCGAAGAACCGCTCAGCCTTTGGCGCTACCTCAATTATCAGCTGAACATCTTCTCGCTTTTATCCGGCCCCATCACCCGCTATCACGAATTTCTGGAGGATTGGGATCGCCTGGAACCTTTATTCGATTCCGGCTACGATCTGCTGAAGGCGTTTGGCCGGATATGGATCGGCGTCATCAAAATCACGATCATCTCCACCTGGCTTTGGGATCTATATCAAGGATGCAACTTCCTATGGGCGGCGCAAGCTCCCAAGGCCATCCCGAACCTTTATCTGACGCTGGCGACGATTTTTTATCTCTATCCGCTTTATATCTACTTCAACTTTTCGGGATACTGCGACATCGTGATCGGAGGCGGATATCTGTTGGGTCTTCGCATCCCCGAGAACTTCAACTCTCCTTTCCTGTCGCGCAATCTGATCGAATTCTGGACCCGGTGGCATATCACATTGGGCCTTTGGATTCGCGATTATCTCTATACGCCCATGCTGATGAGCGCGCTAAGGCGCTGGCCCAGGAAGGGCGTCAACCTGGCGTTCCTGTTTTATTTTGTGGCGTTCTTCCTCGCGGGTGTTTGGCATGGTTCCACCTCGAACTTCATCATCTACGGCCTGCTTCATGGTTTCGGGTTGTCCGTGGCGAAGCTGTGGGAGATGCTGATCACACGTCTGTGGGGGCGCGAAGGATTTTTGCGCTATCTTCAGATGTGGCCCATCCGCTTGGCGGCCATTTTGCTGACCATCCATTATTTTTGCTTCACTTGCGTGATTTTCGGTCTGGATATAGACTCATTCAATCGTCTTGCAGGCCGCGTGATAGACGCGTTTGTAAAATGACCCTTTGATAAAGGAATTCATCGCCACATGTGGATCATGGAGAAATTTGACGATATCGGACGGCGCCATCCAGGTTTGGCGCTGGCGGTCGTTGTGTTGTTGGGGTTGGTTGCCGTCTTTAGCCTGATCAGCCAGCTTGAGACGCAAATCCTGCTCTATGAAGGATTCTAAGACAGTGAACACGCAGATGGCATCCAAGCGGCGCATTCATCTCCTCGTGACGCTCTCGCAGTTGGCGTTCGTACTGGGCTTGTTTCCGGGTCTCTATGCCCTGAGCAGTTCCGGCTGGATGAGGAATTGGCTTGCCGAAAAAGACACGGAGAACTGGAGGGAGCACAAGCGGCGGGGCGTGCTGGCGGGACCGTATGCCAGCAACTTGAATCAGCTTAATCTGGAAAATGTCTATCAGCCGGATTTCTGCTCCAAAAAGGTGTATGTTCTCGGAACGTGCAATGTGGAGGATTTCTTCGATATCACGCAGCTATCGCCCTCGCAGCGCCAACGGGTTGAAATGCTGGCGCTGGCCAGATGCGATCTGATTGATTTGCGCAACCTGGTGGACTGGCTGAGGAGGGATTTCGGTTTCGGGCAAAAATTCGACGAACATACCCTGATCATTCTTGGCGTGAATTCCGACGACGCCGGGCTTCATGGCGATCCGTTCCTTCGGATTTCGTTCGAGGCGTCGGGGCTCTATGATTTTTCGAAAGATGAAAAGATAACCACGCGGCATATCAGCGAGCCGCTGAGATGGTGGCGCCTGATGCGCGCGCGAACGGCCAATTTCATCATTCGGATGCAATCGCTTCAAGCGGCCCGACCGCAGACAAGGCCCAAAGGGCCCGATCTGGATATGAGCATTGCGATCACGCCGCGGCAGTTGGCGGCCTATCGCCAATTGCTCGAGAATTTGATCTCGACGCGCGCCACCGTCAAAGTCGTCTTCTATCCGCTGGGCAGCTGGTTCAAAACGCCGCGCCGCGCCGACGTCCGGCGTCAGATGATGGAAATCGCCCGCCAATACAAGTTGGACATCCTCGATCTGACCGACGTGGTTCCGGATGACGGATTTATGGATTCAACTCATCTGGCGATGGAAGGCGTGAAGAAAACTCACCCACTGGTTTTTCCAATGATCCAATCGGCGCTGTCCGATGCGCCGCTCCCTTCCCCTTCCCGCGCCGCCAACCTCCCATAACTCCCATAACTCCCATCCCTCCCATCTCTCCCATGCTTCACGGCTTATAAAGCTGCGCCGCGTTTTCGGGCGTGACCGCCTGCGATTGCATCAGATATTCCTTCTCCGGCTTGAAGCGCGGTTCGTGGATGATCTTGTTGGCGATTTCGATGGCTTTGTCCACGCACAGCGGATAAACGAAAGTGGCCGCCAGCACGCCGTCCATGACCTTCTTGATGCCGCCTGCTTCGCCGCCCAGGCCGTCCACTCCGACGAAGAACATTTCTTTCTCGCGGCCCTTAGCCTTGGCGGCAAGATAGGCGCCCACCGCCATCGGGTCGTTGTGCCCATAGACGCAGTCAATCTTCGGCAGGGCGGCCAATGCCTCGATCATCCGATCCATGCCCTTGCCTTGCAGCCAGTCAGCCACAGGATTGGCTGCCACTTTGATGTCGGGATATTTGTCGAGGATCTCGTGCGCCCCTGCCTGCCGGTTGATTTCTCCCTCCACGCCTTTGAGGCCGCTGATCTCGACGATGACGCCTTTGGGCGCGCCGTTTTTCTCGGTCAGCTTCTTGACGATGAACTCGCCGGCCAGCTTGCCGATCGCGCGATTGTCGCATTTGATATAGGACGTATAGTTGGGCTCCATAATATCCCGTTCCAGGCAGAGCGTCGGGATGCCTGCGTCCATCGCCTTCTTCATCACCGGCGTCAGCGGCGCGCGCTCATTCGGCGCCACGATCAGCACCGCCGGTTTTTCGCGGATCGCCGTTTCGATCTCGGAGATTTGCTTGGCGTTGTCCTGCTGCGCGTCCATGATCGTCAGTCTGACATCGGGGATCTTGGCGACGAGCTGCCGCATCAGCTCGTTTTGCGCCGCCCGGTAAGGCTCGGCGTTGTTGCACTGGCTGAAGACGATGAGAAATTTCTTCTGCCCCGCCGCAACGCCCTTCTCCTCGCTTTTCCCGCATCCTCCCATCGCCGCAAGCGCCATTCCGATTGCTACCACAAACATCCAATTGAGCGTGCATTTCATTACCTTGTTCATTTTCTCCTCCTAAGTGGTCGGTTTTACCCGGGCTTCTCGCCATGGGCTTCAGCCGTTTGTTGTCTTTCTCGATTGCAGCCACACCGCCAATACAATAATCACCGCCTTGATCATCAACTCCACATTGGTATCCACCATCCGCAGACGCAGGATGTTTGTCAGGATGCCCATGATCAACGTCCCAATAATAGTCCCGGAGATGGAGCCTTTTCCACCGGAAAGACTCGTGCCGCCGATCACCACGGCGGCGATGGCTTCCAATTCATAGCCGACGCCGTCGTTCGGATTGCCCTGATGGCACTGCGCCGAATGGACCACTCCGGCCAGACCGGAAAGCAAACCGCACAGCGTATAGACCATGATCTTGCGCCACGCGATGGGGAGCCCCGCATAAGCGGCGGCCTGCTCATTGTCGCCGATGGCTCGCACATGCCGCCCAAACACGGTGCGGCTGAGCAGCACGGCGAAGATGATCGCCAGCGCCGCAAAGCAGCCGATTACCACGGCTTTCTCCGAAAGAATATTTGAAAAGATCGCCGTGACGTCATTGCCGAAGCCAAAGTCTATGTTGGTATTGTTCGTGAGCCATTTAGCCAATCCGCGCAAACCCAGCATGGTGGCCAGCGTTACGATGAACGGCTGCACGCGAAGGCACGAGATGACCACGCCGTTCACCGCTCCCGCCGCCGCCGAAACCGCCAGCGCGACCGCGACCGCCAGAACGATATGCCCGGTTATTCCGACGCCCGGCGCCCAGCGCGTGAGCGCGAGCGCCGTCACCGACGCCGACAGCGCCAACATGCTGCCGACCGACAGGTCAATGCCGCCCGACAGGATGACAAACGTCATGGCAATGGCGATGATGCCGATTTCGGAAACCTGCCGCAGGACATCGGTGAGATTGCCGATCTGGAGGAAGATCAACGAGCCGTCAGTCGAGCGTGGACTCAGGATGATCGCCATCACGATCAACCCCAGCAGCCCGGCGGCGCTTTGCAGTTTGCGGAGATGTCGAAATATTGGATGGCTGAGTGTCATGGGCAATTCCAAATTCTGCATAGTCGGGTCTTTTGGGCGGGCACGGACGGGCACGGACGGGCACGGACAGGCACGGACTGACACGGACAGACACGGACTGGCACGGACGGGCACGGACAGATGACCGACAAAAAGGAAGCGCTAGTCCTTTCTATTTTCATGCGCCGTCGCCAGCGCCATGATTTGCTCTTGCGTGGTTTCGCGGGCGTCCACGATGCCCATGTTGCGGCCATCATGCAGGACCATGATCCTATCACAACAGCGCAGCAGCTCCGGCAGCTCGGAACTGACCAGGATCACGCCTTTGCCGCGCGCGGCCAGTTCTTCGATGATGCCATAGATGTCGCGCTTGGCGCCAACGTCTATTCCCCGCGTGGGGTCGTCCAGAAACAACACCTTCGGGTCCACCAGCAGCCATCGCCCGAGCAAGGCCTTTTGCTGATTGCCGCCGCTGAGCGAGCTGACGGGGGCATCGTAGGAAGACGTCTTGATCGCCGAGCGCTCCAAGACTCTGCGCGCGCTTTCCATTTCGGCGCCTTGCCGGATGAATCCGCCCGTCGCAAGGCGCGGGAGCATCGCTATGGTCGTGTTCTCCTTGACGCTCATCCGCATCATCAGCCCCTGGAGCTTGCGGTCCTCGGGAAGCAGGCCGATCCCGCCGGCCATCGCCTCGCGCGCCGATCCGGGCGCAAGAGGCCTGCCTTCGAGCTCGATCCTGCCGCCCGTCACCGGGTCCAATCCGAATAGCGCCGCGCCGAGTTCGCTCCGTCCCGCTCCCACCAGCCCCGCGATTCCCAACACTTCGCCTGCATAAAGATCGAACGAGATATCCGCCAGTTTGGCCGTGCTCAGGTTCTTCACCGAAAGCAACGTCTGAGCGCCGCGATGGCTGACGTTGCGCGCGCTGTCCTTCAACTCGCGCCCGACCATCATCGTGATGATTTCATCCGCGCCGGTCTCGGAAGTCTTCAGCGTTCCGATATATTGGCCGTCGCGCAGCACGGTGATGCGGTCCGAGATGCGGAAAATTTCCTGCATCTTGTGCGAGACATAAACAATGGACACGCCCTTGGCCGTCAGCGCGCGGATCAGGCTGAACAGGCGCTCGACATCGTCGTCCGTCAGCGCGCTCGTTGGCTCGTCCATCAGGATCAGGCGCGCGTCCATGCTCAACGCGCGCGCGATGGCCGTCAGTTGCATTTGCCCGACCGGCAGGTCGCCGAGGCGCGCGCCGGGCGGGCAGCGCAGCCCCACTTGATCCATGAATGGCTGGCAAAACCGCTCCATCGCCGCGAAATTGACGTACTGCCCCCGTTCGGTCTTCGCATTGCAGATGGCGATGTTCTCGGCCACCGTCAGGTTCTGGAACAAATCCAGTTCCTGGAAGATGATCCCGATACCGAGTTTCTGCGCGTCCAGAGGATGATGAATCGCGGCGGCGCGCCCGTCGAAAAAAATCCGCCCGGCGTCCGGCTTGACGACGCCGGCGACGATCTTGGCCAGCGTGCTCTTGCCCGCGCCGTTTTCGCCGATGAGCGCGTGCGTCTCGCCCGCCGCTACCTCAAAGCGAACCTTCTGCAGCGCATAAACGCCGTCGTAGTGTTTCTCGATATCCTGAACTTCCAGCAAGGAGGCCATGGAATAGTAATTTCTTTTGTATCTCGTTTCAGTCGGCGTTGGTTGTCCCGTCCGGCGTCTGGGACCTACATAATATTCCGGATTCATTATGCCACCTTGCAGACTGGCGGCGCCAACTGATTTTGATAGGCCAATCTTGATCGCACTAACCCGCATCTTCAACGTCTTGGTTGTCCCTGCGGTCCCTTGGGTCCCTTACGTCCTTTGGGTCTTTCACCCTCTCCGCTCCCAGCAGCTCATTGTAAGCCTGGCGCAACGGTTCAACAGAATAAAAAGAGCCGGTGGCAAGGATCAACGCGCGATCCGCGGATGAATCTTTTTTGGCAAGGCGCAGCGCCGTCCGCATGGCGTCGCGAGGAGATGCGGCGGTTTCACACGGCAAGCCCAATTCCTTTGCGAAGGCGGCAATCACATCCGCTCTGCACGCGCGCGGGGAAGGGGCGGCAAAGACGATCAGCCAGGGCGGACCGCCCGGCGCGCCTGAGTGAGTCAACCCGCTGGGAGGGTTCAGCGCGCGCAGTTCCGCCAGGGTTTCGCGGACGTTTTTGTCCGACAAAGCGCTGACAAGGACAATCGCATCGCGCTCAGGCCAGAAGCGGTTGACGGCGGCCACGGTTGCGCGCATCGAAAGCGGACAATGCGCGGCGTCGAGGATGAAGAGCGGCTCGCTGCCCGCCACCTCGAATCGCCCTGCCATGCGAACCTTGGCCGCGCCTGCGTATATCGCATAATCCGGAATATACCATCCTTTTGCGAGCAGCATCTCGACGGCGGCAAGCGCGGTTTGAAAGTTGCGGATTTGATGCTCGCCGGGCAGCGCCAGATGTATTTGGCCAAGGTCGGGAGCGCGCGCTTCCTTCTCACTTACGCGCGGGCGACATGCTTTAATGAGCGAGCCATGAGGTTTCATCCCGACGGCTTCGGCGTGAACTACTTCACAAGGGCGGATGACCGGAGCGGCGCGTTCGCGGGCGATCGCCAGGATCACCGGGGTGGCTTCGCGTTCGGCTGTTTCGGTCTGTTCGGCCAGGACGCACGGCGCGCCAGGCTTGATGATGCCGCCCTTTTCGCGCGCGATGTCGGCCAGCGTCGGGCCGAGGATATGCTGATGGTCCAATCCCAGAGCAGTGATGATCGTCAATTCGGGCGCCACCACGTTTGTCGCATCCAGCCGCCCGCCCAATCCCGTTTCGATCACAGCGGCTTGGCAGTCCTCATCGGCGAAATGCTTCAGCCCCATGGCCGTCAGTATCTCGAACGTGGTTCGGAAGTTATTGTCGCCGGGCGACGCTGGCGGGGTGGCGCCGAATTGCTCGCTGATCGTGCCGGCCAATTGCGCGAAGCATTTCGGGCTGATCTCTTCGCCATTGATCCGGATGCGCTCGCGGAAACTGACCAGATGGGGCGAGGTATAGACGCCGGTCTTGATTCCCGCCGCCTGCAGAATCGCGCCCAGCAGCGCGCAGACCGATCCTTTGCCTTTGGTGCCCGCCACATGAATCAGCCCGGGGCGGCGATGCGGAGCGCCCAGGCGTTCGAGCAGCCCGGCAAATCGTTCGAGATCGAAGTTGGTCGTATTATAAACGGGCCATTTGCCGGCGGCTTCGTAGTTGACGAAGCTCAGCAGAAAGGCTTCAGCCTGGGCATAAGTTTCAAAGCGGGCCATAATCGGAACGCCGGTCCAGGAGCCTGTCGGAGAACCGCGTATCTTCCCCATGAAAACGCTCAAAAGCCGGCGCTTTTCATGGGGAAGATACCTTAGAGACTCCGAGTTCTCCGACAGGCTCCTTGCGCATGGCGATTGACAAGAGACGCTGGGCAGATAGAATCACGCCTAAAGATGAGGATGCAAGACGGTATTTTCCGAATGAAAGACTAGTCTCTTAATTCGTTCACGATTATCCAAATGAAAAATCTGCTCACTCTATCGCTTCTACTCGCGCTGACGCTTTGTCCCGCCTTGGCTCCGGCGGGAGACGAAACCGACGAGACGCGGCTGAAACTGATGGAACTCAACCGCAAGATCAAGGACCAGGAACTGCAATTGAAGGATCTGGATCAAAAGGACGTCGAATATCGCAAGCAGGCGCAGCAGTATAAAGAGTTTCTCGAGCTGCGAAACAAAGATAACAAATATTTCGACAAGATCGTTTCTGAAACAAAGGCCGCAGTCGAAAAAAGCCAGCAGGAGCTCGAGACCTGCCGCGCGGATCAGCAAAAATACGAGGATCGGCTGGATCGCTGGCTCAAGATGTTCGCGCTCAGCGCCACGGGCGATATTGACAAGGCGGGCGCCCAACCCGGCCGGGTCAATGCGCTGGTCATGTTGCGCGCGCAATGCCGGCAGTTGGTCGTTCAAGCGCAACTGGCCCGCGAAGCCCAGGTCAAAGCGCAGGAGCGTCTGCAAAGCCTTTACGAAACGCGCGAACGCTATGAAGCCTTCAGCAAATTCGCCGGCGCCAGCGCTTCGACCATCGAGATCAATCTCAAGTTGGGCAAGCAGCGCATGGATGCCATCGCCGCGCTCAAAGAAAAAGGCCAGCAATCCATCAGCTTGCTCGAAAAAGAGCGCCAACAACTCGACAGCCTGTTGGCAAGCCTGAAAATGCAATTGGGACCCAATGGCAATACGCCGGGTTATGAGCAATCTCTAAAGGAACCGCCGAAGCCCCTTGCGGGGTTGGCGCAACCCCCCGCCACCGGCGCTGCCGGGACTGGCAATGCGCCGGGCGCCAATAATACCGGTTCTGCCCGGGATCCCAATGCCCCGAAATCTCCGCCTTCGCCAGGCGCAACCGATTCGGGGACCAAAACGCCCGACGCCACGGCGCTCGCGGCAAAATCCGGCGGCAAGGCCACCGCGGGATCGCCTCCCGGTCCGCCGACGGCCGAAACCGCCTTCACCAACCTGTTGACTGCGCCGCCCAATACCCCTGTGCTGGCGGTTGAAAGCGGCCACGTCTGGTTTGCCGGGCCGTTTGAGGGATGGGGCAATCTCGTGGTCATTCACCACAAAGACGACATGGTCTCGGTCTATGGCTACCTGGCCGACATCGCCGTGCGCGCGAACATCAACGTCTATAAGGGCCAGGAGATCGGCTGGGTCGGCCCGCTCAAGACTTCCTCGAAATACGGCGTCAGCTTCGAAGTGCGCCGCGGCACAGACGAAACGCGCGCGATTGATCCGGCCAAATGGAAACCTTCGAGCGGGGATTTGAAAGCGATACTCTTGGGCAAAACGCCATAGAGTCTGGGATTACAAATTGAATGGAAGGACATATTATGAATTCACATAGCAAGATAGAGAGTATCCTGTGTGGAATTATACGAAAATATGCAAATTCCTTCGCTCAGAAAGTGTATCAAGAAGAGAATTGCGATCATGATCTGATTATGGATATTTTTGGCATATCCCCAGATCTCAAGCGAGAAAATCGACAATACTGGGGACGCGAACTAGGTATGTGCTGGCAATTAATTGTATCAGAATTATGCAAGCTTTGCTGCCATGATTATTCTCCTGCTCTTCGATTGGATCGCGATGAACCATGCGATTTTTGTATTAAGAATAGAGCAATTGATACTAAATATAGAATTGGCTCCGGCGATGCTGGGACTTTGAAAAAGTTTAAGTCCTATGGCGTTTTGCTACGTTCGAAGGGATATACTCCCATAACACTCCTTGTTCGGGATGATAATCTTCCAGCAGCAATGACAGCTCTTTCTGTTGGGCAATGGGAAGTATATACAGGAAATGATACCTTCAACTATATCAAAGATTTGACTGGTTTTGATCTCAAAGAATGGTTGGAGAAACTAAAGAATGAGAAGTGTTTTATAATAACTAAGTGAGGTGATTTCATGGAAGTAAATATTATTTATAAAGGCGATTGTACTGATATTCTCAAGACATTGCCCAATGATTCTATTGCCGCATGTATCACAGATCCTCCATATAATTATGAATTTATTGGACGCGAATGGGATCATGAGGAAATTAAACGTAGAATTACTAGAATTCAGAATGCAAGTACAATTGTTAAAAACATTCCTTATGGAAGTGGTCTTGCAGGGGGAGTCAGGAATGAAAGATGGTATGAGAGGAATCGAGAAAATGTTTTGGAATATATGAAATGGATTCAGAATTGGGGTGCAGAAGTCTTTCGAGTATGCAAGGCAGGCGCTTATATTGCTGTGTTTTCAAGCACAAGATCGGCTGCTCACCTACAGGTGGCACTTGAAAATGAAGGTTTTTATTCTAGAGATTGCCTCGTATTCAGAAGACATGCGGGAATACCAAAAGGTTTAAATATAGAGAGAAAATTGGAGAAGGATAATGATCCATGCAGTGCGGAATGGAGAGGATGGCATAGTTGTTTAAGAAATGAATGGGAAGCGATTGTTCTCTTGCAGAAACCACTCATTAATAATTATATACAAACTATTAAAGAAAATGGAATTGGACTTATTAAGGCTATCAATTTTGACGGGTCATTTCAATCTAATATACTGGAAGGCTATCAGCGAGATCCGATTGAGGCGAATAATGGCCACTGTACTGTAAAACCCATGCTCTTGATGAAAAAACTTATTCAAATGTTCGTTCCCATATCCAGAAATAATATTGTAATTGATCCATTTTGTGGTACAGGAAGCACATTGATTGCTGCTCAAATCTTATCTGTTCCCTATATCGGTATCGAAATAGAAAATGAATATATTATTGCTGCTAAAAAACGACTTCAACAAGCAGATAATTATGAGATTGATGATTTATTAGAACTGGCTGTATGAGAATTTATGGCGAAGTTTGGATAATCAAGAAAACGTCAGCATGAGATTTGCTAAATAGCTTGATAAGGAATGAGTGTTAAGCCATCTAATCTAATACTGCAAGGCAAAGATCACAATGAGTACTATTTCCAAGATTAATTCCCTGCTTAAGAAGCATTATTCAGTCGTTCGTTGCACTCTGGATTTTCGCAGTCCGCTTGAACTATTGATCTCTACAATTCTCGCGGCGCAATGCACCGACGAGCGCGTGAACAAGGTCACGCCCGCGCTCTTCAAAAAGTATCCGGACGCCGCGGCCTTTGCGCGCGCCTCGCAGGAGGAAATTGAAGAGGCGATCCGCTCGACTGGCTTTTTTCGCAACAAAGCCAAGTCCATCCGCACTTGTTGCCAGCAACTGATCGAGAAGCACGGCGGCCAGGTTCCGAAGACGATGGAGGAGTTGACAGCGCTGCAAGGCGTCGGGCGAAAAACGGCCAACGTTATCCTCGGAAACGCCTACGGCGTTCCCGGCGTCGTCGTGGATACGCACGTCACGCGCCTGTCGCAGCGGATGGGCCTCACCGAGAAATCTGCATCGCCCGCAAACCGAAATGCCCGATATGCCCTATGAACAAGATTTGTCCCTCAGCTTTTCGAGTATGATTAAGTAGTCTTTACATGAAAATTAACCTAAAAGGTTTTCAATCATGAATCCTAAGCAAGAATTCATTGATTTTCTTCACAAAGAAAATATTTCGATAGAAAAAATCCGAGGGACTAATATTATTAAAGCAAACTCTAGAGCAATTTTCTATATACGCTATAGCAAGAACCTAGCTATAGCTAAAACTTTTGGTTCCCTTGAGGAATTAGTGGGTGAAAAGCGGTGCTCATCCTGAGTGCACAGTCGTAACTTGGAATCAGCATGAACGTGATCATCGTTTGAGTTTTCGAAGGCATGGGAGGAA